>NZ_JSYI01000055.1:0-90470 GCF_001023515.1 Diaphorobacter sp. J5-51
GTATGGCGGGTGCAGGCGCAGGCACCACCGCGGCCACCGTCGCACTGGGCGCACGCACCAGCCACCAGGCGCCGGCTGCCGCCCCTACGCCCGCCAGCGCTGCAAGCACCATCCAGGGCAGCCCCCGCGCCGGTGCGGCGCGCTGCACGGTGGGCACCGCCACGGGCGACGTGGGGGTATGCAGGCCGGGCACGCTGCCACGGCCGCGCTCGGCCTGGGCGCGCCGCAGCGCATCAAGAATGTAGGACATGGGTTCAGGCTCCGCTGAGCAAACGCGGCTCCGGCACGCCTGCGGCGCGGTTGAGCAACATCAGGGTCAAGGGACCAGCGCGGCCATCGGGCGTGAGGCCCTGGCCCAGCTGAAATTGGTGGATGCGCGCGCGGCGCGCGGCGGGCGTTGCGGTACGGGCTGCGGCGGTGCCCGCGCCGGCGGCCGCCAGTTGCTGGTCCAGCCAGGCGGCGCCCGCGACAGTGGCTGTGACGTCGCCCGAATCGGCCAGCTCGGCAGGGGCCTTCCACAGCGTGGCAACCTCGCCGCGCCACAGCGGCGCAAGCTCCGTCACGCGCACCTGCAGCGTCTGGCCCTGAACGCCTTCCAGCGTGGCGGTGCCGTCATCCAGCCGGCGCAGCAAGACCGCCACCTCAGGCGCCAGGGCCTCGCCCTGCGCATCGCCCTCGGCGGGCCGCAGCATCAGCAGCACGGGCCGGTCGAGCTGGCGCAGCAGGTTCAGGCTGGCGCGGCGGCTGCGGTAGCAGCGCAGGCCTTCGGGCGCCAGCGCGGCGCAGGGGTCCGTGGCGCCGTCGGGCACGCTCGCCTGCCACTGCCGGGCCAGCGCCTGCCATGCCGCCGGCGCCTGCGCCACGGGCTGGATGGCCAGGAACTGCGCCAACGTCGGCGGGAGGGCCGGCGCGTCGGGTGCAGAAGCAGCCGAGGCGGGGGATGACGCGGGCACGGCCGCAGCCGACGCGGCGATGGCCGACCTCTGTGTCTGTGCCTGCGCCTGTGTGGAGCCGGCGCCACCATCTGCGAGCGGCCACCAGCCCAGGGCCCAGGCCAGCCCGCCCAGCGCCGCCGCGCCCACCAGCCCACCGGTTCCAGCGGCCAGCCAGCGCCCCGCCGTGCCCGGGCGCGCCGTGGCGGGCGCATCGAACACCTCGCGCGCGGCGCGGCGCACCATGGCATCGGTCACCTCGCGCACACCCGCGCCGTAAGCACCCAGCAGTGCACGGTCGCACAGCAGGTTGATGCGCCGCGGCACGCCACCCGTGAGCGCGTGCACGCGCGCCAGCGCCCGCTGCTGAAAAGGCAGCGGCCCTTGCAACCCGGCCACGGCCAGGCGGTGGGCGATGTACTGGCGTGTTTCGTCGGCGCTCAAGGCGTCCAGGTGGTAGCGCGCGATCACGCGCTGCGCGAGCTGCTCCAGCTCCGGCGCCGCCACCATCGCACGCAGCTCGGGCTGGCCGATGAGGATGATCTGCAGCAGCTTGCGCTCGCTGGTCTCGAGGTTGGTGAGCAGGCGCAGTTGTTCCAGCACATCGGGTGCGAGGTTCTGCGCCTCGTCGATGATGAGCACGTTGTTGCGCCCCGCCGCGTGCTGCTGCAGCAAGAAGTCGTTGAGCGGGTCCAGGCAGTCCTTCACGGTCTCCGCCCCCGGTATGGCGGGGCGGTGCGCCACGCCGAATTCGTCGCAGATGGAGCGCAGCAGCTCAGGCACCGTGAGCTTCGGATTGAAGATGTAAGCAACGTTGCACTGCGGCGGAATCTGTTCCAGGAAGCAGCGGCACACCGTGGTCTTGCCGGTGCCGATCTCGCCCGTGAGCAGCACGAAGCCGCCGCCCGCATCCAGGCCGTACAGCAGGTGGGCCAGGGCTTCGCGATGGCGCTCGCTCATGAAGAGGTAGCGCGGGTCGGGCGCGATGGAAAAAGGCGGGTGTTCGAGTCCGAAGAACGGGGCGTACATGGCGGCGAGCATAGCGCCCTCGCCTGTCGCGCCCATGAACCCCTCAGCTCCCCGCGATCACCACCTGTCGAGGGCGGTCAGGGTTAGACCCCTGAGGACTAACCCTTGAATTGTCATCGCAAAGACAAGATAACGTCAAAGTCGTTCCTACCATTGGTTGCAAACCGGCAGCGGACTTCGTGTTTCCCGTGCGCTGCCCTCCACAGACCCTGATAGGAACCGGAATGAAGACCACATTCCCCCATCTACTGCTGCAGCACGCCGCCCAGCGCCCCGACGCTGCAGCACTGCGCGAGAAAGAATATGGCATCTGGCAGACTTGGAGCTGGAAGGACGCCGCGGCCGAGGTGCGCCACATGGCCTGCGGGCTGCTGTCGCTGGGCTTTGCCAAGGGCCAGAACCTGGCGCTGATCAGCGACAACCGGCCACACCTGTACATGGGCTTCGTGGCCGTGCAAAGCGTGGGGGGCGTGCCGATTCCGCTGTACCAGGACGCCGTGGCCGCTGAGATGACCTTCGTCATCCAGGACGCGGAGATTGCCTTCGCGTTTGCCGAAAACCAGGAACAGGTGGACAAGCTGCTGGAAGTGCGCGAATCGGTATCCGGTATCCAGCACATCATCTACGACGACCCGCGCGGCCTGCGCCACTACGACCAGCCGGGCCTCATCAGCACCGCGCAGTTGGTGGCGCGCGGCGCCGAGTGGGACAAGGCCCACCCCGGCGCATGGGATGCACTGGTGGAGCAGATCGACCCGCAGGACGTGTCGGTGATCCTCTACACCTCGGGCACCACGGGCAAGCCCAAGGGCGTGTGCCAGACGCATGCCAGCTTCATCGCCTCTGCGCAAGGCGCGGTGGAGGTGGACCGCCTGGGCCCGCAGGACAACGTGATTTCCTACCTGCCCCCGGCGTGGGTGGGGGACCACCTGTTCTCGCTCGCGCAGTGGATGGTGGCCGGCTTCACCATCAACTGCCCCGAGTCGGCCAGCACCGTCTCCATCGACCTGCGCGAGATCGGCCCCACCTACTACTTCGCCCCGCCGCGCGTGTTCGAAGGCATGCTGACGTCGGTCTCCATCCGCATGGAAGACGCCGCTGCGCCCAAGCGCTGGCTGTTCGAGAAATGCATGCAGCTGGCGCGCCGCGTGGGCTCCGACCTCCTGGACGGCAAGCCCGTGGGCGCAATTGACCGCCTCAAGTACCGCCTGGCCGATCTCGCCATCTACGGACCGCTGCGCAACGTGATGGGCCTGTCGCGCATCCGCGTGGCCTACACGGCAGGCGCGGCCATCGGGCCCGACCTGTTCCGCTTCTTCCGCTCCATCGGCATCAACCTCAAGCAGCTCTACGGTCAGACGGAAACCTGCGCCTACGTCTGCCTGCAGCGCGATGGCCAGGTGGACCTGAACACCGTGGGCCAGGCGGCCCCCGGCATCGAGCTGAAGATCGCCGACAACGGCGAGGTGCTGGTCAAGGGCGTGTCGGTGCTCAAGGAGTACTACAAGCGGCCCGACGCCACCGCCGAGGTGATCGACGCCGAAGGCTACTTCCACACCGGCGATGCCGGCGTGATCGACGCCAACGGCCAGCTGCGCATCATCGACCGCGCCAAAGACGTGGGCAAGACGGCCAGCGGCGCCATGTTCGCGCCCAACTACATCGAAAACAAGCTCAAGTTCTTCCCGCACATCAAGGAAGCCGTCTGCTTCGGCAACCAGCGCGATCAGGTCTGTGCCTTCATCAACATCGACTACGAGGCCGTGGGCAACTGGGCCGAGCGCCAGGGCATCCCTTACGGCGGCTATGTGGACCTGGCCTCCAAGCCCAAGGTGATCGAGCTGATCGCCGACTGCATCTCGCAGGTGAACGCCGACCTGGCCGCCGAAGCCGGCATGGCCGACACGCAGGTCGCGCGCTTCCTGGTGCTGCACAAGGAGCTGGACCCCGACGACGACGAACTGACCCGCACACGCAAGGTGCGCCGCAATTTCATCGCCGAGAAGTACGGCGTGCTGGTGGATGCGCTGTACACGGGCAAGGCCGAGCAGTTCATCGAAACGCAGGTGAAGTTCGAGGACGGGCGCAAGGGCAGCGTGAGCGCCACGCTGAAGATCACCGACGCCAAGACCTTCCCCGCCACCCGGGCGGCCGCCTGACACGCAACGAGGCAGCAGACACATGACCAGCAAGAAGATTGGCGACGTCATCCTCGACGTCAAGAACATCAGCCTGCGGTTCGGCGGCGTCAAGGCGCTCACCGACATCTCATTCAACGTGCGCGAGCACGAGATCCGCTCGATCATCGGCCCCAACGGCGCGGGCAAGAGCTCCATGCTCAACTGCATCAACGGGGTGTACACGCCGTCCGAGGGCTCCATCACCTTCCGCGGCCAGACCTTCGGCCACATGAACAGCCGCCAGGTCGCCGAGATGGGCATCGCGCGCACCTTCCAGAACCTGGCGTTGTTCAAGGGCATGAGCGTGATCGACAACATCATGACCGGGCGCAACCTCAAGATCAAAAGCAACCTGCTCCTGCAGGCACTGCGCATCGGACCGGCCGAGCGCGAGGAGATCGCCCACCGCGAGAAGGTCGAACACATCATCGACTTCCTGGAGATCCAGGCGCACCGCAAGACCCCCGTCGGCCAGCTGCCCTACGGCCTGCAAAAGCGCGTGGACTTGGGCCGGGCCCTCGCCATGGAACCCCAGGTGCTGCTGCTCGATGAACCCATGGCCGGCATGAACGTGGAGGAGAAGCAGGACATGTGCCGCTTCATCCTGGATGTGAACGACGAGTTCGGCACCACCATCGTCCTCATCGAACACGACATGGGCGTGGTGATGGACATCAGCGACCGCGTCGTGGTGCTGGACTACGGCAAAAAGATCGGCGACGGCGCGCCGGACGAAGTGCGCAACAACGAAGACGTGATTCGAGCCTACCTGGGCACCAGCCACTGAGGGCAAGCAAATGGCATTCTTTCTCGAAACCCTGATCGGCGGCCTGATGGCCGGCATGCTCTACGCGCTGGTGGCACTCGGCTTCGTGCTGATCTTCAAGGCCTCGGGCGTCTTCAACTTCGCGCAGGGTGCCATGGTGCTGTTCGCGGCCCTGGCCATGGCGCGCTTTGCCGAGTGGATCCCGGAGTGGACCGGCATCAGCAACCCCATCGTGGCCAATCTGGCCGCCTTCCTGATCGCGGGCCTGTGCATGTTCGCAGTGGCCTGGTTCATCGAGCGCCTGGTGCTGCGCCACCTCGTGAACCAGGAAGGCGCCACGCTGCTCATGGCCACGCTGGGCATCACCTACTTCCTGGAAGGCCTGGGCCAGACCTTCTTCGGCAGCGACATCTACAAGATCGACATCGGCATGCCCAAGGACCCGGTGTTCCTGCTGGACACCGTGTTCGAGGGCGGCGTGCTCGTGAACAAGGAAGACGTGATTGCCGCAGGCATTGCCGCCGCCCTGGTGGTGGTGCTGAGCATCTTCTTTCAAAAGACCAAGACCGGCCGCGCATTGCGCGCCGTGGCCGACGACCACCAGGCGGCGCAGTCCATCGGCATCCCGCTCAACCACATCTGGGTCATCGTGTGGTGTGTCGCCGGTGTCGTGGCACTGGTGGCCGGGATGATCTGGGGCTCCAAGCTGGGCGTGCAGTTCTCGCTGACCACGGTGGCGCTGCGCGCGCTGCCGGTGGTGATCCTGGGCGGCCTGACCTCGGTGCCGGGCGCCATCATCGGCGGGCTGATCATCGGCGTGGGCGAGAAGCTCTCCGAGGTGTACCTGGGCCCCTTCGTGGGCGGCGGCATCGAGATCTGGTTTGCCTACGTGCTGGCCCTCGTGTTCCTGCTGTTCCGGCCCCAAGGTTTGTTCGGCGAGAAGATCATCGATCGCGTATGACATACGCAATCAACCCGCAGGGTTCTTCGCCGCAGGCGAAGGATGGTCTTCCGGCGAGGGCACACAGTGCCCGCAGCCAAAAGATCATCGCCCTTGGTTGAAAGATTTGGAGTAAATAATGTTCTACCGCGAAAACGGCCAGTTCAAGACCACCTACAAGGCCGACCAGCAGATCTTTCCCATCACCCAGGACCGCATCGCCATCCTGCTGCTGTTGGCTGTGGCCTTCGTGGCGGTGCCCGCGATGGCGTCGGACTACTTCTACCGCGCCATCCTGATCCCGCTGGTCATCATGTCCATGGCCGCGCTGGGCGTGAACATCCTCGTGGGCTACTGCGGGCAGATCTCGCTGGGCTCGGGCGCCTTCATGGCGGTGGGCGCCTACGGGGCCTTCAACTTCTTCGTGCGCTTCCCCGGGATGCCGCTGGTCGCGGCCCTCATCCTGGGCGGGCTGTGCGCCACGTTCTTCGGCATCCTGTTCGGGCTACCCAGCCTGCGCGTGAAAGGGCTATACCTGGCCGTGGCCACGCTGGCGGCGCAGTTCTTCAGCGACTGGATGTTCCTGCGCATCAAATGGTTCACCAACAATTCCGACTCCGGCTCGGTCTCGGTCAGCAACCTGCAGGTCTTCGGCATGCCGCTGGACAGCGCCATGGCCAAGTACCTGTTCTGCCTGACGCTCCTGGTGGTCGTGGCCCTGCTGGCCAAGAACCTGGTGCGCGGCGCCATCGGCCGCGAATGGATGGCCATCCGCGACATGGACGTGGCCGCCGCGGTGATCGGCATCCGCCCGATGTACGCCAAGCTCAGCGCCTTCGCTGTCAGCTCCTTCATCGTCGGCATGGCGGGCGCGCTGTGGGCCTTCGTGCACCTGGGTTCGTGGGAGCCGGCGGCGTTCTCGGTCGAGATGTCGTTCCGCCTGCTGTTCATGGTCATCATCGGCGGCATGGGCTCCATCATGGGCGCGTTCTTCGGCGCGGCCTTCATCGTGGTGCTGCCCATCTTCCTGAACCAGTTCCTGCCCGCGGTGGCCGGCCTGTTCGGCGTGGACATCTCCACCGCCGCCGTGTCGCATGCGGAACTGATGATCTTCGGCGCGCTGATCGTGTGGTTCCTCATCGTGGAGCCCCACGGCCTGGCCAAGCTGTGGTCCATCGGCAAGCAGAAGATGCGCGTGTGGCCCTTCCCCCATTGATGCCATTGCAAGGTGTGTTCCGCGCCGACCGGCGCAATTCAGGCGACGTTCCATCCAACCACAAGGAGACAAGACCATGAAATTCACCCGACTCGCTGCGGCCGCCACGGTGGCCTGCACCCTGGCCGGCTTTGCAGGCGCCGCCGCCGCCCAGGCCAAGGAACAGTTCTTCCCCCTGCTGTCGTACCGCACGGGCCCCTACGCACCCAACGGCGTGCCATGGGCCAACGGCAAGCAGGACTACATCAAGATGATCAACGCGCGCGACGGCGGCGTCAACGGCGTGAAGCTCACGTTCGAGGAATGCGAGACGGGCTACGCCACCGACCGCGGCGTGGAGTGCTACGAGCGCCTCAAGAGCCGCCCGGGCGTGTCCCTGTTCGACCCGCAGGCCACCGGCATCACCTTCGCGCTGACCGAGAAGGCGCCCGTGGACAAGATCCCGCTGATGACGCTGGGCTACGGCCTGTCGGTCGCGCAGGACGGCATGGCGTTCAAGTGGAACTTCCCCTACATGGGCAGCTACTGGACCGGTGCCGACATCCTGATCCAGCACATCGGCAAGAACGCCGGCGGCCTGGACAAGCTCAAGGGCAAGAAGATCGCGCTGGTCTACCACGACAGCCCGTTCGGCAAGGAGCCGATCCCGCTGCTGCAGGAGCGCTCCAAGATGCACGGCTTCGAGCTGCAGATGCTGCCCGTGACCGCGCCCGGCGTGGAGCAGAAGGCCACCTGGCTGCAGGTGCGCCAGAGCCGCCCCGACTACGTGCTGCTGTGGGGCTGGGGCGTGATGAACTCCACCGCCCTGAAGGAAGCCCAGGCCACCGGCTACCCGCGCGACAAGATGTACGGCGTGTGGTGGGCCGGTGCCGAGCCGGACGTGCGCGACGTGGGCGATGGCGCCAAGGGCTACCACGCACTGGCGCTCAACGGCCATGGCACGCAGTCCAAGGTCATGCAGGACATCCTCAAGCACGTGCACGGCGCCAACCAGGGCACGGGCCCCAAGGACGAAGTGGGCTCGGTGCTGTACACGCGCGGCGTGATCATCCAGATGCTGGGCGTGGAGGCCGTGCGCCGCGCGCAGGAGCGCTTCGGCAAGGGCAAGGTCATGACCGGCGAGCAGGTGCGTTGGGGCATGGAAAACCTGGCGCTGGACCAGAAGAAACTGGACGCGCTGGGCTTCACCGACCTGATGCGCCCGCTGTCCACCAGCTGCGCGGACCACATGGGTTCCACCTGGGCCCGCGTGCACACCTGGGACGGCAAGCAGTGGAAGTTCTCGTCCGACTGGTACCAGGCCGATGAGCAGGTCATCAAGCCCATGGTCAAGGCCGGCGCGGACAAGTACCTCGCCGACAAGAAGATGTCCCGCCGCGAAGCGGGCGACTGCCAGTCCTAAGGACGTCCCCTGAGGCGCTGCGCGCCATCGCCCTTCTGCTCGGGAAGGGGGGTGGCGCCGGTGGTCGGGCAAGACCCGTTCCACGGCGCCTGCTGGCGCGGGTTGCGCCAGGTTCAAGCGGCTGCGCAGGGCAGCCGCCAATCGAGAGGGCTGTGGCGACAGCCCTGCCGATTGGCACCACTACAAGGGCAAGGCTATGGAGTCCAGAAACATCGTTCTCAGCGTCAATGGCATCGAGGTCATCTACAACCATGTGATCCTGGTGCTCAAGGGCGTGTCGCTGCAACTGCCCGAGAAGGGCATCGTCGCCCTGCTGGGCGGCAACGGCGCGGGCAAGACGACCACGCTGCGCGCGATCTCCAACCTGCTCAAGGGCGAGCGCGGCGAGGTCACCAAGGGCAGCATCGAGCTGCGCGGCGAGCAGATCCAGAAC
The DNA here is from genome assembly GCF_001023515.1 of Diaphorobacter sp. J5-51. Lineage (NCBI taxonomy): Bacteria > Pseudomonadati > Pseudomonadota > Betaproteobacteria > Burkholderiales > Comamonadaceae > Diaphorobacter > Diaphorobacter sp. J5-51. Next base: position 8,899 of record NZ_JSYI01000055.1, read on the forward strand.
CTCTCGCCCGCCGACCTGGTCAAGCGCGGCGTGGTGCAGGTCATGGAGGGGCGCCACTGCTTCGCCCACCTGACCATCGAGGAAAACCTGCTCACCGGCGCCTACACCCGCACCGACAAGGCCGAGATCGCGGCCAACCTGGAGAAGGTCTACAACTACTTCCCGCGCCTGAAGACGCGGCGCACCAGCCAGGCGGCCTACACCTCGGGTGGCGAGCAGCAGATGTGCGCCATCGGCCGGGCCATCATGTGCAACCCCTCCATCGTGCTGCTGGACGAGCCCTCGATGGGCCTGGCGCCGCAGATCGTGGAAGAGGTGTTCAACATCGTGAAGGACCTCAATGCCAAGGAAGGCACCACCTTCCTGCTGGCCGAGCAGAACACCAACATGGCGCTGAAGTACGCCGACTACGGCTACATCATGGAAAGCGGCCGCATCGTCATGGACGGCGCCGCGCAGGACCTGGCCAGCAACGAAGACGTGAAAGAGTTCTACCTGGGCGTCGGCGGTGGCGAACGCAAGAGCTTCAAGGACGTCAAGAGCTACAAGCGCCGCAAGCGCTGGCTGGCCTAATTACTCTCAAATTAATAGCTGCTAGCGCTTGACAGACAAGCGCTGGAGGCCGATTTTGCCCTAAACCTCTCCCAACGACAGGAGACCCAGGCATGAGCATGTTCTACGACGCCCTGGAAACCCGCGCCCCCGCCGAGCGCGAAGCCGCCCTCATGGCGGCCCTGCCCCGGCAGATCGCCCACGCCCAGCAGGCCAGCCCCGCCTTCGCCGACATCCTGGCGGGCGTGGACGCCACCACCATCACCCACCGCGCCGCGCTGGCCCGCCTGCCCGTCACGCGCAAGTACGAACTGCTGGAGCGCCAGCAGGCACAGCGCGGCCAGAATGCGTTCGGCGGCTTCAGCGCCCTGGCATTCGGGCGCCACATGCCCCGCGTGTTCGCCAGCCCCGGCACCATCTATGAACCCGAGGGCGCGCGGCCGGACTACTGGCGCATGGCACGCGCCATGTATGCCGCGGGGTTTCGCCCCGGCGAGCTGATCCACAACAGCTTCAGCTACCACTTCGTGCCTGCCGGCTCGATGATGGAGACTGGCGCCCACGCACTGGGCTGCACGGTCTTTCCGGGCGGCACGGGGCAGACCGAGCAGCAGGTGCAGGCCATGGCCGAGCTGCGCCCGGCCGGCTACATCGGCACGCCCAGCTTCCTGAAGATCATCCTCGACAAGGCCCACGAACACGGCGTGGCGCTGCCCAGCGTGACCAAGGCGCTGGTCTCGGGCGAGGCCTTCCCGCCCTCGCTGCGCGACTGGCTGGCCGCGCGCGGCGTGACGGGCTACCAGTGCTACGCCACGGCAGACCTGGGCCTGATCGCCTATGAGACCAGCGCGCGCGAAGGCCTGGTGCTGGACGAGGGCGTGATCGTCGAGATCGTGCGCCCGGGCACCGGCGACCCGGTGCCCGAGGGCGAAGTGGGCGAGCTGGTCATCACCACGCTGAACCCCGACTACCCGCTGATCCGCTTCGGCACCGGCGACCTGTCGGCCGTACTGCCGGGCCAGTGCCCCACGGGCCGCACCAACACCCGCATCAAGGGCTGGATGGGCCGCGCGGACCAGACCACCAAAGTGCGCGGCATGTTCGTGCACCCCGGCCAGATTGCCAGCGTGGTCAAGCGCTTCCCCCAGGTGCAGCGCGCGCGGCTGGTGGTCAGCGGCGAGATGGCCAACGACCAGATGGTGCTGCAGGTGGAGACCACGGAAACCGCCGCAGGCATGGCCCAGCAACTGGCCGAAGCGCTGCGCGAAGTGACCAAGCTGCGCGGCGACGTGCAGATGGTGCCTCCCGGCAGCCTGCCCAACGACGGCAAGGTCATCGAAGACGCGCGCAGCTACCGCTGATGCCCCGCGGGGCGGCCGGCCGGCGCCGTGCGTCGCCACGGCGTCGTGCGCGGCACACAAGCCGCCCGCAGCCGCGTCAACCCCCTGGGGTCAAACGTCGCCCATTTGTCAGGCGGTGCGGCCTCGGGGGTTTCCTTGATGTCCGGCACGCCGTTTCTCTCTATGATTGCGCCTCTTTTCCAAGGAGCATCATGAGAACGACATTCAAGATCGCCGTGGGAGCGGCCGCCATCCTGGCTGCATTCGGCGCATCCGCCCAGGCCTATCCGGTCAAGGACAAGAACATCACCATCGTCGTGCCCTTCTCGGCCGGCGGCCCCACCGACCGCGTGGCCCGTGACCTGGCAGAGGCCCTGCGCAAGCCCCTGGGCGGTGCCACGGTCGTCGTCGAAAACGCCGCCGGTGCAGGCAGCACCATTGGCGCAGCCAAGGTGGCCCGTGCACAGCCGGACGGCTACACCCTGCTGCTGAACCACATCGGCATGGCCACCATCCCCACGCTGTACCGCAAGCTGTCGTTCAACGTGTTGAACGACTTCGAGTTCCTGGGCATCGTCAACGACGTGCCCATGACCATCATCTCGCGCCCGACGCTGGAGGCCAAGAACTACAAGGAATTGGCCACCTGGATTGCGCAGAACAAGGAAAAGGTGAACCTGGGCCACTCCGGCCTGGGCTCGGCCGGCCATCTGTGCGGCCTGATGTTCCAGCACGCGCTGCAGTCGCACATGACGCCCGTGGCCTACAAGGGCGCGGCGCCCGCCATCACCGACCTGATTGGCGGCCAGATCGACCTGATGTGCGACCAGACCACCAACACCACGACGCAGATCGAGGGCAAGAAGGTCAAGGCCTTTGCCGTGACCACCAACCAGCGCCTGACGATGCCGTCGCTCAAGGACTTGCCGACGCTGCAGGAAAGCGGCCTGAAAGACTTCAACGTCTCCGTCTGGCATGGCCTGTATGCCCCCAAGGGCACGCCCGCCGCCGTGCTGACGCGCATCAACGAAGCGCTGCAAGTGGCCGTGAAGGATCCTGACTTCATCAAGAAGCAGGAAGGCCTGGGCGCCGTGGTGGTGGCCGACAAGCGCGTGCTGCCGGCCGAACACAAGAAGTTCGTGCAGTCTGAAATCGAAAAGTGGGGCATGGTGATCAAGGCAGCCGGCACTTACGCCGACTGATCTGCGCCAGCGCGGCGGGCGCGTCCGTCTGCCCGCCTTTCCTGCCAACGCCCGGTGCCCGCGCACCGGGCGTTTTTTCATGGGAACTGCGGGTAATCCTGCTGCCCCTGCGCGGCTGCGGCGCCTACAACCGAAGCCTTCTTTCACGCTTTTTGGAAAGACCGCATGCCGCACACATCCACCCCACGCCGCACCCCACCGCGCCGCCAGGCCCTGCACGCCATCGCGGCGCTTCTTGCATTGGGCCTGGGCGCCACGGGCGCCGCGTATGCCCAAGCCAGCCCATGGCCGGCCAAGCCGGTCCGCATCGTGGTGCCGTTCGCCGCCGGGGGTACCACCGACATCCTGGCGCGCGCCATTGCGCCCGAGCTGGGCAAGGCCTTTGGCCAGCAGTTCATCGTGGACAACCGCGGCGGCGCGGGAGGCAACATCGGTGCCGAACTGGTGGCCAGGTCCGCCCCTGACGGATACACGCTGCTGATGGGCACCGTGGGCACGCATGGCATCAACCGCGCGCTGTACAAGCAGTTGCCCTACGACCCGATCAAGGACTTCGCGCCCGTCACGCTTGTCGCGTCGGTGCCCAACGTGATGGTCATGAACACCGAGAAGGCGCGCAGCCTGGGCATCAACAACGTGCAGGACTTCATCCGCTATGCCCAAGCCAACCCGGGCAAGCTCAACATGGCGTCCAGCGGCAACGGCACCTCGATCCACCTGGCCGGCGAGCTGTTCAAGAGCATGACCGGCACCTACATGCTGCACATGCCCTACCGCGGGTCTGCGCCCGCGCTGCTGGACATGGTGGGCGGCAACATGGACGTGATGTTCGACAACCTGCCCTCCTCCATGGCCCATATCAAGGGCGGCAAGCTCAAGGCGCTGGCGGTCACCAGCGCGAAACGCTCCACCGCCCTGCCCGACGTCCCCACGGTGGAAGAGGCCGGCGGCCCCGCGCTCAAGGGCTTCGAAGCCAGTTCATGGTTCGGACTGCTGGCGCCCGCGGGCACGCCGGCCGACATCGTCCAGCGCGTCCAGCAGGAGGTGGCCAAGGCGCTGGCCACCCCTGCCGTCAAGGAGCGACTGCTGTCCCAGGGAGCGATTCCCGGCGGCAATACCAGCGCCGAATTTGCCAGCCTGATCGACCGCGAGCACCGCAAGTGGGCGCAGGTGGTGAAGGCGTCGGGCGCGAAGGTGGATTGAAGAGCGGATGCGCGCGCCCGCCAGGGCGCGCTGCGCGTCACCAGACCACGTCGCAATCCTCGGCGGCGCTGCGGCGCAGCATGTCGATGAAGGGCGCCGCGCGCTGGCGCAGGCGCACGCCGTCGCCGCGAGGGGCCTCTTCCTCGGTCTGATCGTCCTCGTCCGGGGCGGTGGCCGCTGCAGCGGCCTCTTCAACCGCTACCGCCTCTTCCAACGCGCGGATGGCGGCAGGAATCTGCGCGGCGGTGATGATGCCGTGCGGCTCATTCGGCGACTTGCCGATGATCTCCAGCAGCTGTTTGCCATTGGGCTCCAGCATGATGACGTCGGCGGTGGCGCGGGATTTGAATTTGAAAAGCATCGAAGTTCCAGGACAAAGGATCAGTGGGTGGCCGCAGGGCCTTCGTACATGTAGGCGCGGCTGAAAGGATAGTCGGACTGCGCACCCTTGAGCACGCCATCTTCCACGTGGCCCGTGGGCCGCACGGCCAGCATCTGGTGCAGCGCGGTCCAGCCGCGCTCGAAGGCCAGGGCGCAGCCCGCCAGGTACAGCCGGTAGGCGCGCAGCGCCTTCTCGCCGCGTTCCTTGCCGTGCTGCGCGACCAGCACGCTGCGCGCCTCGTCCTGACGGGCCTCCAGCGCATCCGACCAGGCCCACAGCGTGCGGGCGTAGTGGGGGCGCAGGTTCTCCGTGTCCACCATCTCCAGCCCGGCCCGGGCCATGTCGTGCAGCACCGCGCTCACATGCAGTAGTTCGCCGCCGGGGAAGATGTAGCGCTCGATGAAATCGCCCAAGCCGGCGCCCAGCCGGGGGTTGTCCAGCCCGCCCGACGTGATGCCGTGGTTGAGCAGCAGGCCGCCCGGGCGCAGCAGACGGTGCACGGTGGCGAAGTACCGCTCCATCTGCGAACGGCCCACATGTTCGAACATGCCGACCGAGGCAATCTTGTCGAACGGCTGCTCCACCTGCAGTTCGCGGTAGTCCAGCAACTGCATGCGCACACGACCCTGCAGGCCGCGCTCCGCGATGAGCCGCTGCACATGCGCATGCTGGTTGCGCGACAGCGTGATGCCCGTGGCGTCCACACCATACTCCTGCGCGGCCCACAGCAGCAGCCCGCCCCAGCCGGCGCCAATGTCCAGAAAGCGGTCGCCGGGACGCAGCAGGAGCTTGCGGCAGATGTGGTCCAGCTTGGCCTCCTGTGCCTGGGCCAAGCTCATGTCAGGCGTGCGGTAATAGGCGCAGGAATAGACGCGCCGCGGGTCCAGCCACAGGGCGTAGAAGTCGTCGGACAGGTCGTAGTGGAACTGGATATTGCGTGCGTCATGGGACAGGGTGTGCGCCGCCATCGAACGCGCACGCAGCAACACGCGCTGCCACCCAGTCGCCGGTCCCTCGTGCGTGGGGTTCTGCTTGAGCAGCGCCGCGGCCGCCGTCATCAACTGGCGCATGCTGCCTTCCAACGCTACGCGGCCTTCGACGATGGCCGCGCCCACGTTGCCAATCTCGCCCATGGCCAGGGCCACCACGGCCATGCGGTCGCGAAAACGCAACCGCAGGTCGGCATTGGCGTCACCCAGGCGCGCGCCGTCGGGCAGTTCGACAGCCACCCCTACAGGGGAAAGCGCCAGGCTGGCCTCCAGGGAGTGGAGCAGATGCTTCATGACATGTCCCTCGGTCTCCATGACAACTGCCATTCTTGAAGGGCGCGGGCAGGCCCGTCAATGGGCGCTGGCCGACATGCCGGCAAGGTGCTGTCTGACAGGTGCCGCGCGCACCGCCACCGGCAATGGCGCGGCAAAATTGCGGTGGATGTCCCGCCAGACATGCGCCACCAGCTCATTTATTAATAGCATATTTGGTATCACGGCTGGCACACCCCTCGGCCTTGGAAGGGCGCTCGCGGCTATGGCCTAATAGGGAGTTTTCACCGTTTTCATTTCAGGAGCCATCATGGGCAACAAAATCGTCACCGAAGCCGACCGTAAGCGCACACCCCGTCCCACCCCCATGCCCGGCATGGCAGTGACCACGCACGGCCGCGGCCAGCGCGTGAGCCTGGAGCGCGGCGTGGCCACGCGCAGCAAGAAAAACCCCGGCAAGCGCGCCAACCAGGGCGGCTGATCGCCCCTTTTTGCCCGGCTTAGCCTGCAAGCCCTCTTCGGAGGGCTTTTTCATGGGCGGCACTGCACGCCGCCCGTGCCGCACCATCGCCGCATTCCCGCTACCGGAAGGCCCCATGCCCCAGACGCCCGCGCCACTGTCTCCCGAAGATGCCGCCGCGCTGTACCAGGCCCTGCGCGCCGAGGGCATGGCCGACGCCCTCACCACGCTGCACATCGGTGGCGCGCACACGCGGCTGCTGAGCGGCGCCGCAGACGCGCCCGCGCTGCTGCGCACGCTGGACATCGGCGCGCGGGTGACGGCCGCCACCTGCTTTGCCCACCAGCCGCCCACGGAGGCCGAGATGGAGCACGCGATCATGCTGGTGGAAGATGCGGTGATGCCGGTGCGCGCCCTGCTGGCGCCCGGCTCCACGCTCTACACAGCCGACGGCGGCATACGCCAGATCGCGCTGGCTGCGGGCCTGCCGGCGCAGCCGGAGTTGCACCTGCCGCTGGAAGCGGTGGAGCACACCTTCAACCGCCTGGCCGCCCTCAGCCTGGGGCGCCCCGCCACGCAGGACACCCTTGCGCAGGACAACGCCTTCGCGGCCACGCTGCTCATCCTGCGCGAGTGCCTGCACCATCTGGGGTTCGACCACATCGTGGTCCGGTCCGACGCGGTGGTCTAGGGCCTGTTCACACTATTTTCGCCAGTGCGAATAGCGTGAGCAGGCCTTAAGCCGGCTTTGGGGCGCGCATCAGCCCGCAGCGGGGGGTGTGAACGCGGCGCGCGCGGCCTCTGCCGCAGCGCGTGCGCCGCAGCCCTCCAGGTGGTCGTTGACCAGCCCCATGGCCTGCATGAAGGCATACATGGTGGTCGGACCCACGAAGCTGAACCCACGCTTCTTCATATCCTTGGACAGCGCCACCGACGCCGCCGAGGTGGTCATCGCACGCACCGCAGGCAGCGTCATGCGCTCGGGCCGCTGCTGCGCGGCCAGGGGCGCATAGCGCCACACATAGTGCGCCAGCGACCCGAACTCGCGGCGCAGCTCCAGCACGCGGCGCGCATTGTTGATGGCCGACTCGATCTTGCCGCGGTGGCGCACGATACCGGCGTTGCCCATCAGCTGGTCCACCTCGGCGGCGCCGAAGTCCGCCAGCGGCTCGGCCTCGAACTGCGCCAGCGCCGCGCGGAAGGCCTCGCGCTTGTTCAGGATGGTGATCCACGACAAGCCGGCCTGGAACCCCTCCAGGCAGAGCTTCTCGAACAGGCGGCGCTCGTCTGTCACCGGGAAGCCCCATTCGTGGTCGTGGTAGTGCCGGTACAGCGGGCTGGCGCGGCACCAGAAGCAGCGCGCATGGCCGCCCTCGTCGGTGAACAGGCCACTGGCTTCGTCTGGGGAGGGGGGTTCGGTGGTTTCGAGCATGGGGGCATTGTGGGGGTTGGGTCGCATGGCGCAAGAACGTCTTGCTATGCTTGGCCGCACCCGCCTCCGCCACCATGAGCACATCCACCCCATCGCCCCGGCGCCCGTGGCCGCTGCTGGCAGCCGCGCTGCTGCTGGGCGGCTGCGCCCAGTCGGGCGGCACGTTGGGCTACTACTGGCAGTCCCTGCGCGGGCACCTGGAGATCATGAACGCCGCGCGCCCGGTGCAGGAGTGGATCACCCACCCCGACACCTCCGCGCCGCTGCGCGAGCGGCTGCAGCTGGCCCAGCGCGCCCGGGCGTTCGCGGTGGACGAGCTGGCCCTGCCCGACAACGCCAGCTACCGCCGCTATGCGCGCCTGGACCGCACGGCTGCCGTGTGGAACGTGGTGGCGGCGGGCCCCTATTCGCTCACGCTGCACCGCTGGTGCTTTCCGATCACCGGCTGCATCGGCTACCGCGGCTACTTCGACGAGCCCGGCGCACGGGCCGAGGCCGCGCGCCTGGCGGCCACCGGACTGGAGGTCAGCGTGTACGGCGTACCCGCGTATTCCACGCTGGGCTACAGCAACTGGATGGGGGGCGACCCGCTGCTGTCCACCTTCATCGGCTGGCCCGAGGGCGACTTCGTGCGGCTGCTGCTGCACGAATTGGCGCACCAGGTGGCGTATGCCGAGGGCGATACCGCCTTCAACGAATCCTACGCCACGGCAGTGGAGCGGCTGGGCGTGCAGCGCTGGCTGCAGCAGCACGCCACCCCGGCCACCCGCGCCCAGTTCGCGGCCAGCGAGGAGCGCCGCGCGCAATGGCGCGCGCTGACCCAGGCAACGCGCCAGCGGCTGGCCGAGATTTATGCATCAAATGGGGCTGTAGCGCCCGACCATCAAGCGCTATCAGCTATTAAAAAAGAAGCAATGCAGGACTTCCGCGCGGCCTATGCAACGCTGCGCGCGCGCTGGCTGGCCGCACACGTCCCCGAGGCACAGCTGGCGACGCTGGACCGTTGGGTGCGCGATGCCAACAACGCCAGCTTCGCCGCGCAGGCGGCTTATGACGAAGGGGTGCCCGCGTTCATGGCGCTGTTCGAGCGCGAGGGGCGCGACTGGCGGCGCTTTCATGCAGCCGTGCGGGCGCTGGCCCAGGCGCCGCAGGCCGAGCGCACCGCCGCGCTGCAGGCGCTGGCGCCACAGCCGCCCCGGGTGGCCCACGGCGGAGGCTGACGCCGCGTTGCCCGCCCCCGCGTGCCTGCTGCGGCTTCGCGGCCTGGGGGACGGTTGGCCCGCACGCTGGCGGGCCCACAGCGCTCAGCCGCGCAGGGATTCGATCAAGTCGATGTACTGCTGCTTGGCCGCGTCGCCGGACGTTCCCTTGAGCTTTTCCCAGGCGTCCCACTTGGCGCGGCCCACGATGTCAGAGAAGCTCGGCTTCTTCTCGGCGTTGTCGCCGGCGGTGGCCTGCTTGTACAACGCATAGATCTTCAGCAGCGTCGGGTTGTCGGGGCGCTCGCTGAGGTTCTTGGAATTGGCCACGGCGGCCTCGAAGGTGGCGTTCAGATCGGACATGGAGTGTCTCCGGTTCAGGGTTGGTATCGCCGCACAGTGTAGTCAAAACACGAACGACCGTTCTTTTTTAAAGCCACGCAAGGGTCACGCCATGCACAGCCCATCCACGGACTGGAACAGCACCTGCCGCGCCTGGCTGATCACCTGGCCCTTCCAGGCGTCGGTGTCGGTGTAGAAGGCCTCGCGCATCTGGGCATGGACCCGCGCGGCCAGGGCGGGCGATGCCTCGGGATGCCGGTGCAGCCAATGGTCCGCCCGCAGCGCCTGCAGCACGGCGGGCGCGGGCTGCGTGCCGAACTCCAGCGTGAGGGCCGTGACCTCCGCCTGCGGGCACTCGTCATAGGCGCTGTGGCACATCAGCCCCGTGAGCGGCGCGGAGGTGGAGGAGCCGTCTTCGGTGGACGTGACCGGCGTGGCGCCACCCCCGTCCCACCAGCGGCGCGCACGCGCCAGGGCCTGCGCCTCGTCGCGCCCCGCATGGATGCGCTCGCCATGGCCGCTCGGCCCCAGGCCCGTGTGCAGGTCCACCCAGGCGATACGTTCGGCGCGCGCGCCCTCGCGGCGCAGCACGGCGCGCAACGTGCGGTTGCTCCAGGTGGGCGCCGCGCCGCCGAAGTACAGGCCGTCCGGGTGCTGGTACTGCCCGCGGGTGATCGCCGCCTGCAGCGCCTGCAAGCCGTGCGCATTCAGCAGACCGAGCAAGGCCTGCGTATCGGCCTCGCTGGGCGGCCATTCGGGCGGCAACAAAACGGGGTGCAGCGCACTGTAGGCGGGGTTGGCCGGCAACGGCTGGCTGAAGTCCACGAAGTTGCGATTCAGGTCCACGTTTTCGTGTGTCACGCGGCGCAGGTGGGCAAAGCCGTACGGGTTGAGCGCATGCAGGTAGAGCACGGCCACACGCTGCGCCCGTGCCTTGGCGCGCCACTCGCCATCCTGCAGCGCGAACACCTGCACGCCACTGCCGCACAAGCCCTCCACGCCGTGGCAGCCGCTGCTCACGATGAGCAGGCGGGGCGCGTCAAGCGGCCCCTCCCGCACCACGTCCAGCGCCAGCGTTTCGCCATTGGGGCCGCACAGCGGATGCACCTGCGGCTGCAGCGCCAGGCCGGCCACTGCCGCGGCGCCAACAAATTGGGCCCGCGCCTGTGCGTAACTTGCGGCGAACGCCTGCGGGATACCGATCATCGAAACCCCCTTCGGACATGTAAAAAAGGCCCCACCGCGCAACGGTGGAGCCTGGGCATGTCAGCCGTGTGAATGCCGCCTCACGGGGACCCGGAACCTCTCAGGCCGTGGGCTGTGCCAGCCATTGGCGCGCCAGTTCCACCCAATAGGTGCCGCCCAGCGGAATCAGCGCATCGTTGAAGTCGTAGCTGGGGTTGTGCAGCGTGCAGGGACCGCCGCCGTGGCCCATGGCGCGGTGGTCGCCGTCGCCGTTGGCGATGAACACATAGGCGCCCGGCTTGGCCTGCAGCATGAAGGAAAAATCCTCCGCGCCGCCGGTGGGCTCCTGCGCCAGCACCTTGTCTTCACCCACGATGCCCACCATCACCTGGCGCGCGAACTCGGCCTCGGCCGGCGAGTTGATGGTGGGGGGGTAATTGCGCACGAACTCGAATTCGCAGCGCGCTTCGAACGCGGCGCAGGTGTGCTCGGCCACCTGCCGCATGCGGCGCTCGATCATGTCCAGCAGCTCGGTGGAGAAGGTGCGCACCGTGCCCTGCAGCTCGCAGCTGTCGGGCACTACGTTGGTGGCCTCGCCGGCGTGGATCATCGTCACCGAGATCACGCCCGCCTCGATGGGCTTCTTGTTGCGGCTGATGATGTTCTGGAACGCCTGCACCATCTGGCAGGCCACGGGCACGGGGTCGATGCCCATGTGCGGCATGGCGCCGTGGCTGCCCTTGCCGCGGATGGTGATCTTGAACTCATTGCTTGACGCCATCACCGGGCCGGGGCTCACGGCAAAGCTGCCGGCCGGCATACCCGGCCAGTTGTGCATGCCGAACACCGCCTGCATGGGGAACCGCTCAAACAGGCCGTCCTTGATCATCTCGCGCGCGCCGCCGCCGCCCTCTTCCGCGGGCTGGAAGATCAAATACACGGTGCCGTCGAAGTCGCGGTGCTTGGAGAAATACTGCGCCGCCGCCAACAGCATGGCCGTGTGGCCGTCGTGGCCGCAGGCGTGCATCCGACCCTGGTGCTTGCTCGCATGGGCGAAGGTGTTGAACTCCTGCATGGGCAGGGCGTCGATGTCTGCGCGCAGGCCCACGGCGCGGCCGCAGGCACCGCCGTCACGGCCGTGCACGATGCCCACCACACCGGTGGTGCCCAGGCCGCGGTGGATGGGGATGCCCCATTCGGTGAGCTTGGCCGCGATCACGTCGGCCGTGCGCACCTCCTGAAAGCACAGTTCGGGATGGGCATGGATGTCGCGCCGCACCTCGGCGATGGCGGCCGCTTCGCGGGCGATGGAGTCGATGATGTTCATGGGGATCGGGCCTGTCGTCCTGGGAATGCCACAGTCTAGCCGTGCTCCCCGATCCGCGCCGAAGCGGGCCCGAAGCCCCTGCGGCCCGCCGATGGCGCCGGCGGGNGCTCAGGTGCGCACGCGGCCGTCGCCGGTCAGCATGGACATCTCCACGAAGCGTGAGCCCTCATGGTCGGACGGGCTGAAGTTGACCGTAAAGCCGCCCACCGAACCGCGCAGGGATTCCAGCCCCGCCACCAGGCTCTCGCGCGTGAGCTTGCCGCTGGCGTGCGCCTGCGCGTTGCGCAGCCCCTCGATGAAGACGCGCGCGGCCAGGTAGCCCTCCATGCTGGAGTAATTGGCCTGCACGTTGCCGCCCTTCTTGATGGCCTCTTGGAATTCACGCGTGATCTGGCGCGACTGTTGGTAGGGCGAAGGCACCACCTGCGACACCACCACGCCCGCGCCGTTGGCGCCCAGCGCATCCGCCAGCGCCTGCGTGCCCACGAAGGACACGTTGTAGAACTTGCCGCCGTATCCCGCCTTGCGCGCGGCCAGCACGAACGCCGCACTGGCGGCATAGGCACCGATCTGCACGATGGCCACGGGCTGCGCCGCCACCAGCGGCGCCACGGCAGCCGTCACGTTGGCGGAGTTGCGCGCCACCGTGCCGGTCGCCACGGGCGCCAGCTTGCGCGTGGCCAGTGCACGGGTCACGGCGTCCAGGCCAGCCTTGCCATAGGCGTCGTCCTGGTAGAAGACGCCGATGCGGTCCAGCCCCAGGTTGGTGAGCTGGCGCACGATGAGCTCGGCCTCGTCCGCGTAGGAGGCGCGCACGTGGAAGGCCAGGCGGTTGAATGGCTGGCGCAGGGATTCCGCGCCCGTGACGGGCGCGAAGAACGGCACCTTGGCCTGCGTGAACAGTGGTTGCGCGGCCAGGCTGGTGGGCGTGCCCACGTAGCCAAAGAGGGCCAGCACGTCCTCATTGATCAGGCGGCGCGTGTTCTCGGCGCAGCGGTCGGGCTCGTAGCCGTCGTCCAGCGAGCGCAGCTCGATGGTGCGCCGCCCGATGCCGCCCTGGGCGTTGACCTGGTCGAACGCCAGCTTGGCACCCGCCTGGAACTGCAGGCCCAATTGGCTGGCAGGCCCGGTCAGGGCCGCGGATTGGCCCAGCACAATGCGCGTGTCGCTCTGCGCGCGCGTCAGGGATGCGCCGGTCAGCAGGGCCGCGCCCATCCCTGCCGAGAATTGCCGGCGGCTCAACCGCGTTGAATGCATAGAAAACCCTCAGAGTAAACCATTATTGAAATAAATAAGGCACTGCGTTAAACGGAGTGCCCGGCGCGAAGTTTACCGAAGCCCGTTTCCCCCGGTCCATCCCTCACCAAAGTCCCCACACATGCTCCCGACTCCCGTCCCCGACGCTTCGGCCACCCACCAGGTGCGCGGCGCCTGCCCCCACGACTGCCCCGATACCTGCGCCCTGCTCACCACCGTGGAGAACGGCCGCGCCGTGCGCGTACAGGGCAACCCGGCGCATGCGCAGACCGGCGGCGTGCTGTGCGCCAAGGTGTCGAAGTACGCCGAGCGCACCCACCATGCCGAGCGCATCCTCACGCCCCTCAGGCGCTCGGGCCCCAAGGGCAGCGGGCAGTTCACGCCGGTGAGCTGGGACGAAGCGCTGGGGGACATCGCGGCGCGCCTTGCGCACATCGCCGCGCGCGCCCCCCAGGCCATCCAGCCTTACAGCTACGCGGGCACCATGGGACTGGTGCAGGGCGAGAGCATGGACCGGCGCTTCTTCCACCGCCTGGGCGCGTCGCTGCTGGCGCGCACCATCTGCGCCACGGCGGGCGGCGAAGGCCTGGTGCACACGCTGGGTGCCAAGGTGGGAATGAAGGTGGAGTTCTTCGCCGAGGCCCAGCTCATCCTGATCTGGGGCAGCAACTCCATCGGCAGCAACCTGCATTTCTGGCGCATCGCGCAGCAGGCCAAGCGGTACGGCGCGCGCCTGGTCTGCATCGACCCGCGCAAGAGCGAGACGGCCGAGAAATGCCATGAGCACCTGCAGCTGCGCCCGGGGACCGACGCCGCGCTGGCCCTGGCGCTGATGCACGAACTGATCGTGCACGACTGGCTGGACCATGACTACCTCGCCCGGCACACGCTGGGCTGGGAGCCACTGCGCGAGCGCGCCCTGCAGTGGCCGCCCGAGCGCGCGGCCGAGGTCTGCGGCCTGCCCGTGGAGCAGATCCGCCGGCTGGCGCACGACTACGGCACCACGCGGCCTGCCGCCATCCGCCTGAACTACGGCGTGCAGCGCGTGCATGGTGGCGGCAACACGGTGCGCGCCATTGCCTGCCTGCCCGCGCTCACGGGCGCGTGGCGCCAGCGCGCGGGCGGCGTGCTGCTGTCGAGCTCGGGCGCGTTTCCCGTGGACCGCGCGCGGCTGCAGCGCCCCGAGCTGCTGGCCGGCCGCGCGCCACGCACCATCAACATGGTGACCATAGGCGACGACCTGCTGCGCGAATCCTCACCCGCCTTCGGCCCGAAGATCGAGGCCCTGGTGGTCTACAACAGCAACCCCGTGGCCGTGGCGCCCGACTCGCCCAAGGTGGTGCGGGGCTTCGCACGCGAAGACCTGTTCACCGTGGTGCTGGAACATTTCCAGACCGACACGGCCGACTACGCCGACTACATCCTGCCCGCCACCACGCAGCTCGAACACTGGGACGTGCACCTGGCCTACGGCCACACGGACGTGCTGCTCAACCGCCCGGCCATTGCCCCCCAGGGCCAGGCGCGCAGCAACGCACAGATCTTCCGCGACCTGGCGGCGCGCATGGGGTTCGCCGATCCCTGCTTCGCCGACACGGACGAGCAGCTGTGCCGCCAGGCCTATGGCGAGGCCGTGGACTTCCCACGGCTGCTCGCCGACGGCTTCGCCCCGCTGCCCGTGCCCGACGCCCCGTTTGCCGAAGGAGGCTTTCCCACCCCCTCGGGCCGCTGCGAGTTCTACAGCGAGCGCCTTGCCCGGCAGGGCCTGGACCCGCTGCCCGGCCACGTGCCCAACCACGAGGCGGCGGGCAGCTCGGCCGCCTACCCGCTGGCCATGATCTCGCCGCCGGCGCGCAACTTCCTCAACTCCACCTTCGTGAGCCTGCAAAGCCTGCGCGACATCGAGGGCCGCCCGCTGCTGGAGCTGCACCCCGACGACGCCGCCGCACGCGGCATCGCCGACGGCGCCCTGGTGCGCGTGTTCAACGACCGCGGCAGCTACGAATGCCACGCCACGCTCAACGGGCGCGCGCGCCCCGGCGTGGTCAACGGCCTGGGGATCTGGTGGCGCAAGCTGGGGCACGGCGGCACCAACGTCAACGAGATCACGAGCCAGGCCCTGACGGACATGGGCGCGGGGCCGACGTTCTACGACTGCGCAGTACAGGTGGAGGCGCTGGCTACGTCTTGACTATAAAAAAAAGCAATCAGCGCTTACGTATAAAGCGCTGAGCGCTCCTTTTCACTTCCATCAAACCTTGAACGCCTCGGGTGGCAAGCCTTGCACGGCGCGTGCATGCATGACCACGTACGCGGCTTCGAGATCGCGCGCGAAGCGCCGGGCATCGAACAATGGCGACGCAGGTGCCTGCGCATGCAACCTGCTGCGCAGGGCATCCAGCTGTCCCGCGTCGCGCGCCAGCGCAATGGCGCGCGCCTCGTACGCCCCCTGGGTCTCGGTCACGAGCTCGGGCAGCCCCACGGCATGCAGCAGGCTGGCGGCCACGCGGCTGGCAAAAGACTGGCCCGCGCAGGTCAGCACGGGCAGGCCCGCCCACAACGCATCGCTGGCGGTGGTGTGCGCGTTGCACGGCAGCGTATCGAGGAACAGATCGGCCAGGCGATGCCGCGCCAGGTGCTCGTCCAGCGGCATGCGCTGCGCGAACACCAGCCGCTGCGGCGCAATGCCCCGGGCCTGGGCTTCGCGCAGCAGATTGCGCGACACGGCAGGGTTGTCTTCGAGCAGCCACAGCACGCTGTCCTTGACCGCGTGCAGGATGCGCCCCCAGCCGTCGAGCATCTGCGGCAGGATCTTGTAGTTGTTGTTGAAGCAGCAAAAGACGAAGCCCGTGGCAGGCAGGCCCAATGCCTCGCGGGTGAAGGCACGATCGGCGATGCGGCGTTTCGAGTCATTGACCTGGTAGCTGTGGGGCAGGTAGACCACCTTCTCGCTGAAATGGCACCGCGCCTGCGGGGGCAGAACCACCTTGTCGGCGATAGCGTAGTCGATATAGTCCGCCCCGGTGGTGCCGGGGTAGCCCAGGTAGCTTACCTGCACCGGCGCGCAGCGATAGGAAAAAATGCCGAAGCGCGTGTCCTGGGTGAAGCCTTTGAGATCGACTGCGATGTCGATGCCCAGCTCGCGCGAAAGACGGGCGACCGCTTCGTCGCTGCGGTCGCGCACGTCGAGGAAATGGTCGAAGGCCTGGCGCACGCGCGCGTGCATGGCGTCCTGCGAATCCGGGCCGAAGGAGAAGGCGAACCACTCGAAGCGCTCGCGGTCGTGCAACTCGAACAGCTCCGCCATCAGTATGGCCGTGGCATGGTGGTGGAAGTCCGCTGAGTAATAGCCCACGCGTATCCTGCCGCCGTCCGCACGCGGCGCGACCGGGCCCAGCAACGGGTTTTCCGGGTAGTCCGCCGCCACGAAATTGCGCGCGGCCTGCAACTGCAGCGCCGGGTCATCGCACAGCACCGCGACGGAGAACGGTGAAACGCCTGGTTGCCGCTGCGCCACTGCCTGCCCGAGGCGGTCGATGCCGGCGCCGATGTTGTGCCAGTCGCAGACGGCGGTCTTGGCACCCAGGATGTCGGTCAGCAAGCCCGGCTGCCCGGGGTTGCAACGCCAGGCCCGCTGGAATTCCTGCAGTGCCTCTTCATGGCGCTTGGAATCCCTGAGCAGCGTCCCCATGAGCTGCCGCGACTGCGCCTGGTCGGGGTTGAGCCGGATGGCCTGGTCGAGGTCTGTGAATGCCTGCGCATGTTCCTTGCGCTGCAGGCGCGCATTGCCGCGGTTGACGAGCGCATCGGCATACTGCGGCTGCAGCGCCAAGGCCTGGTCGAAGCTGGCGATGGCCTCCAGCAGGTGCCGGGACTTCAGCAGCGCATTGCCCCGGTTGTTATGCGCCTGCGCCAGTCGCGGCTCCAGCGCAAGCACCCGATCCATGCAGGCGACGGCCTCGCCATACGCCTTGCGGCGCAGGTGCAGGCAACCCAGGTTGAACTGGGCCTGCACGTGGCCGGGCTCGATGCGCAGCACCTGCCGGTAGCTGTCCATTGCCTCCTGCTCCCGGCCCATGCCTTCGAGCACGGTAGCTCGGTTGTAGTGCGCCAGCGCCAGCCCGGGCGCCAGGGCGATCGCACGCTCGAAAGCAGCCAGCGCCTCGGCCTTGTGCCCCAGGCGCAGCAAAGCATTGCCGCGATTGAAATGCGGATCCAGATAATCGACCTGCAGCGCGATGGCACGGTCGTAGGCCTTGATGGCGTCCGCGACCCGATTGGCCTGCAGCCATGTGTTGCCTTGCGTATTGCACGCTTGTGCGTCGTCAGGCAATGCAGGTTCTGGCGGCTGCATGGTGGGCACGCGAAACGATACGCCAGCGGAAGGGAAACCGGGTGCCGGCACCGCGGGGCTCTGGAAACGGATGCTGAAGTTCGGCTTTTTCGAGTCTGTCACGGTGCTCGGATGCTCTGGGTCAGAGAAAGGGCCTCCCACGCGAACGGCATGGATACCGGGAATTCGCGCCGATGCGTAAGCGGCGGAGGCCGCAGTCTAGCGCCGTTCCGCCCCCAGAGCCGCCATGAGGGATGCCCCGGTTCACATCCGGCGCCATCTTGCGCAACCTGCCAGCCCCGTCGCGCCGTGCAGCGCGATCAGCTCATGGTTGAGTGTACGTAGCCAGTCCAGCGGCACTCCCGCGCCGACCACGCCATTCTTTTGCCTCAACCCTCGCGTAGCGGCACGATCTGCTGGTCGATGGCGCCGAACAGGCTCTGCCCGTCCCGGCCCTTCATCTCGATGCGAATGGTGTCGCCGTACTGCATGAACTCCGTGCTGGGCTGCCCGTCCTGGATGGTCTCGATGCAGCGCTTCTCCGCGATGCAGCTGTAGCCCCGGGTCCAGTCCTTGTTGCTCACCGTGCCGCTGCCCACGATGGAGCCGGCGCGCACGTTGCGCGTTTTGGCGATGTGGGCGATGAGCTGGCCGAAGTGGAAGGTCATCTCGGGCCCCGCGTCGCACATGCCGACCTTGCGGCCGTTCCAGGTCGATTGCAGCGTGAGGTGCACGCGCCCGCCCTCCCAGGCGTCGCCCAGCTCGTCCAGCGTCACCGCCACGGGGCTGAAGGCCGTCGCCGGCTTGGACTGGAAGAAGCCGAAGCCCTTGGCCAGCTCGGCCGGGATCAGGTTGCGCAGGGACCAGTCGTTGGCCAGCATCACCAGGCGTATGCCGTCGAGCGCCTGCTCGGGACTGGCGCCCATCCTCACGTCGCCCGTGACGACGGCGATCTCGGCCTCGAAGTCGATGCCCATGGCCTCGGACGGCACGGCCACGTCGTCGCAGGGGCCCAGGAAGTCGTCGCTGCCGCCCTGGTACATGAGCGGATCGGTGTAGAAGCTGGCGGGCACCTCGGCATTGCGCGCCTTGCGCACCAGCTCCACGTGGTTGATGTAGGCCGAGCCGTCCGCCCACTGGTAGGCGCGCGGCAGCGGCGCCATGCACTGCTGCGGATCGAAGGGGAACGGATGGCGCGCGCGGCCGGCATTGAGCTGGTCGTACAGGTCCTGCAACTGGGGCGCCATGAAGTTCCAGTCGTCCAGCACCTGCTGCAGGCGGCTGGCAATGCCGGTCGCATAATGGGCCGTGCCCAGATCGCGCGACACCACGACAAGCTGGCCGTCGCGCGATCCGTCTTTGTAGGTAGCAAGTTTCATGGGCCTGGGTCTCCGGGTGAATGCATCGCCTGCGCCGCGCGAGCCCTCTCGCCTGGCACAAATTACGATCCAGTAAATTGATTTAACTAAACAAAACTCCAAAATTCTAGTGCAGATGGACAAGGAACGCGTCGGCATTCAGTCGGTGGAGGTCGGGTTCGCGCTGCTGGACGCGCTGTCGCGCGCCCGCGGGCCGCTGATGCTCAAGGACCTGGCGCAGGAGGCCGGCATGAGCGCGGCCAAGGCCCACCGCTACCTGGTGAGCTTTCAGCGCCTGGGCCTGGTGGTGCAGGACGCCCGCAACGCCCGTTACGACCTCGGCCCTGCGGCACTCAAGTTAGGGCTTGCTTCGCTGGCACGCCTCGATGCCATGCGGCTGGCGCGCGAGCGCATGGCGCCACTCATGGATGCGCTGGGCCACACGCTGGCGCTGGCCGTCTGGGGCAACCATGGACCGACCATCGTGCACTGGGAGGAGGCACCACGCGCGCTCACGGCCAACCTGCGCCTGGGCGACGTGATGCCGCTGCTCAGCTCCGCCACGGGCCGCTGCTTTGCGGCCTACCTGCCACGCGAGAAAACGGCCGCGCTGCTGGCCGAGGAACTCGCGCTCGCCACCCGCCAGGGCCGCGCCGACCTGCCGCAAGACGAGGCCGGCGTGCAGGCACTGCTGCACGAGGTGCGCGAGCGCCGCTGCGCGCGGGTGCTGGACACGCTGCTGCCGGGCATCCACGCTTTCTGCGCACCCGTGTTCGACGCCGGCGGCCACCTGGCCCTGGCCATCACCACCCTGGGCCCCGCCGCCACATTCGACGCCGCCTGGGGCGGCGCGATAGAGGCCCCGCTGCGCGCCGCGGCCGAGCAGCTCTCGCGCGACCTGGGTCACGCCGCCACACCCGGCTGAACGCATGCCGCGCCGCGCCCTGCTGCTGCTGACCGCCGTGGTACTGGCCCTGCACTGGCTGGTGCTGGTCGGGTTGCCGCGGGGCGGCACGGACCAGGGCGCGCCGCAGCGGCTGGCCTTCCATACGCGGATGGTGGAGCCCCCGCCTCCGCCGCCTCCGCCGCCGCCTCCCCCGGAACCCCAGGCCGCACCAGTGCCGCCGCCGGCCCCCAAGCCGCGCCCCCGTCCCGTGCGCAAGCCACCGCCGCCGCCCGTGGAGGCACCGCCTCCCACGCAGCACCCTGAGCCCGCACCAGCCACGGAGGCGCCCGCGCAAGCCGCACCCTCTCCCGCGGAGCCCCCTGCCGAGGTGCCGGCCGATTCCTCCACCCCACCCCCCGAAGTGCCGGCGGACGCCGCGGCGCCCCAGGCACCCTCCTCCCCCCTCTCCCCGGCCAGCGATCCGGCCATGCCCGCAATGGCCGAAGCCTCCAGCGCGTCCGCGCCAGCCGCCGCATCGCAGCCGGCGCAGGAAGCGCCCGCGTTGACCGCGGGCGTGGAAATCCTGCCCCCCGGCGCCGCGGGTGCCGTGGCCGGCACCGAACCGCCCCCGGTACGCCTGCCGCCCTCGGCGCGGCTGGCGTTCGACGTGACGGGCGAGGTGAAGAAGTTCCACTACAACGCCAGCGCCGAACTGCTGTGGCGCCAGGACGGTACGCAGTACGAGGCGCGCCAGCAGATCAAGGCCTTCCTGCTGGGAGCGCGCTCGCAAAGCAGCGTGGGCCAAATCACGCCGCAAGGACTGCGCCCCACGCGGTTCGGCGACAAGTCGCGCAGCGAGCGCGCAGCGCATTTCGACTTCGAGCGCGGCGAGGTGATCTTCAGCGCCAACGCCCCGCGCGCGGCCATCGGCAGCGGCGCCCAGGACCGGCTGAGCGTGTTCATCCAGCTGGGCGCCCTGCTGGCCGCCGCACCCGAACGCTACCCCCCTGGCACCCGGATCACGCTGACCACCGTGGGTGCGCGCAGCGCCGAGCGCTGGACCTTCACCGTGGAAGGGCCGCAAACGCTGGAGCTGCCCGCCGGCAGCACGCCCGCGCTCAAGCTGCAGCGCCTGCCCCGCCCCGACCAGCGCTACGACCAGAAGGCCGAACTCTGGCTGGGCACGGACATGGGCTATCTGCCAGTGCGCATCCGCCTCACACAGGCCAACGGCGACTTCGCCGACCTGTCCCTGAGCCATCACGACACGCCCTGATGCCGGCATTTGCCGCGCGCTGCCGGCGCATCCCGGCGTGGGACAAGGCCGCGACCGCGCACGAAGGCCGCCACGGCCCCTTTTCCGTGGAATACTGGTCACAGCGGCGGGGCGCGGGGGCTTGAACTCTGCCGATCCGCTGCAATCTGACAGGCATACCGATAGGGGGACACGCCATGAATATGCTCTACGACTCCGACTCCTTTGTGGTGGTCCACATGCTGGCAGACGCAACCCCCGACAGCGCCAGCGAAGCCGCCACGCCCGCCGTTCCACAACTGGTGCGCCACGGCTTCGAGATCGTGGACAAGCGCTCCGGCAAGGAGGTGTACCTGGATGGCTCCTGGGCCGAAATGTTCCAGCAGCAGATCCTGGCCTGGCAGCGCAACACGCCCACCCAGGAAGAGGTGGAGGACACGCTGGATGGCTATGTCGGGCTCGCGCAGAACCCGGTGATCGTGCACTGACGCGGCACCAGAGTTTCGGGGGCCAGGCCCCCGTTGCGGTCCGCCCCCGGCGGGTCGCCCCCGGCGGGTCGCCGCCCCGTGAGGGGCACAGCGCGCCGTGGCCTAGGCCACGGCGCCTTCTTTTTGGAGGCCGCGCGCTGACGAACAGCGGCGCGCAGCCGCCCGTCCGATCCAGATGAAAAATGGCTCTAGCGCTTATCCATCAAGCGGTAGCAGCTCATATTTTAATAGCGATCAACGCACGCCGCGGCGACGCGCCATCTCCTGCCCCATGGACTGCTGTGCGGGGTCGTCCAGCAGCGCGCGCGCGGCGGGATAGATGCGGTCGTCTTCATGGCGCAGGTGATCGTCGTAGCACTGCGCAAACCGGTCCAAGGCCGTCTCGTGCTGCGGCGTGAACGCCTGCACGGCCCCGTCGGCCAGCGCCTGCAACCCCACGCGCGCGGCAGCCCAGCGTTCGGCCATCAGCACATGGTCCCGCTGCAGCTGGCGCACCAGGTCCTTCAGCGCGGCGTCGCCACCGGCCAGCAGGGGCGGGAAGACGTGGAGTTCCTCGTCCTCGTGGTGCAGCGGGGCGGCGATGTCGAAATAGCGCAGCACGTCGCGCGCCGCCTGGCGGGCGGAGTCATCGCAGGCGTGCGCCTTGAGGTAGTCGCGCAGGCGCTGCAGCAGGTCCAGCGAGCGGCGTACGCGGTCATGGCAGGCGCCCAGCATCTCGAACGGCTCGTCAAAGCCCGCGCCTGGCGTGTGCAGACCGGGCAGGGACACACGGCTGGCCATGGCGTCAGCCCAGCCGCACGGGCTGGCCGTCGCGGTTGAAGGGCAGATAGGCGCTGAAAGCGCCCGTTTTCACGGCCTCCACCATGCGGCGCAGCACCTTGTCGGCGTCGTCGTCGGACGGCGCCTGCGCCGCCGTGCCCGACAGCGCCGCGGTGAACACCAGGCGCCAGGGCTGGCCCGGCTGCTCGAACTGCTGCGACTCGCGCACCAGCGCGTCGAACGACTCCAACTCCTCGGGCAGCTTGTCCACGCACATCAGCGGCACCAGCACCCCGCCCTCGCCCTGCGCGAAGCGCTCGCGCTGCTCCGGCGTGGCCTCGTCGGGCAGCTCTGTACCGGCAAACACGAACAGCAGGCGCTGGCGCTCGCGGTGGCTGCGCGCGGCGCGCAGCAGGTCGTCAAAGCTGTTGATCTCGGTTTTCACTTGCATTCATTCCCCTTGTTGCGGCCAAGGCTGCACGCCCCGGCCGGGCACCAGCGTGCCCACATACTGCGCCGGCACGGGCCGCGCGCGCACGGGCTTGCGCGACACGACCGTTCCCACGCTCACGAAACACAGCGCGCGCTCGCCTTCGCCCAGCGCGAACAGCCCGCGCAGCGCCTGCGACTGCAGCGCCTTACCGCTGGTGAGCGCGGAGCCAAAACCCAGCGCGGTCGCCATGAGCAGCAGGTTCTGCACCGCGCAACCCGCGGACACCAGCCGCTCACTGGGTGCGATCTCGGGATCACCCCCGCATTCGTCCACCACCACCAGCAGCAGCACGGGCGCGCGCAGGGCCTTCTCGCGCGCCTGCTCCTGCTGCTCGGGCGTGGCCTGCGCGTCGCGCTCGCGCAGCGCATCGGCAAACGCCTGGCCCAGCGCCGCGCGGGCCGCGTCGGGCACCAAGACAAAACGCCAGGGCAGCAGACAGCCATGGTCCGGCGCATGCGCGGCCGCGGCCAATATGGCCTGCAGCTGCGCGGCGTCCGGCCCCGGCGCGCCCAGCCGCTTGGGCAGGATGGTCTGGCGCGCCTGCAGCAGCGCGGCGGCCAGTTCCGCCGTGGCGGATGCATTGTTCAAGGCCTGTGGAGGCACCGGTCTCTCCTGTTCCATGGCATTCACCCCGGCCGACCATCGGCGCGCAGCCGGCCATACCAGCCGATGAGGCGCAGGCCCCACACCGCCATGATGCCAGCCCACAGCAGGGCCGCGACGGCCAACAGCACGGGCGACCAGGGCCATGGCGCGCTCGCCGCCAGCCGCACCACGGTCGCCAGTTGCAGCACCCAGAACAGCGTCCAGACCAGGCGGTCCGCCACCAGCGCGCGGCCGCCATGGCCGCAGGACACGCGCGTGACCATGGCGAGCATGAGCGAGCCCAGGCACCCCATGGTGAGCGCATGCAGCGCGCCCAGTTCCCCGGCAGCGCTGCCGTAGAGACCCTGCGCCCCGTGCGCCAGGCCATGGCCCACGAAGGCCAGCCCCAGCCAGATGAAGCCGATGTGCAGCATGGCCAGCAGGCGCTGCGCCAAGCTCTGCAGCAGGCCCCAGCGGTAGGCCAGCCACAGCAGCACGGCCCCCGCCGACAACTCCAGCGCGCCACGCACCAGCAGCCCGCCCGTGTCGAGCGCGGGCGCCCAGCCAAGCCACGGCAGCCAGACGGCGAGCGCCTCGGCCACCACCGCGGCAAGCATCAGCCACAGAACCCAGAAAGGGCGCCATGCCTGCACCATGGGCAGCACGGCCGAGGTGAAGAAAGGAATCATGCGGTGGGCCACCACCACGAAGACCGCGGCCACGAACCCCCACAGCCCGGTCAGCACCCAGGCACGCGCCAGGTCGCCACGGCCGCCGGCCAGGCTCAGCCCCAGCGCCGCGATGCACACGCAGCCCACCAGGCAGGCCGCGGCAATGGCGCGCGCATGCAAACGGTCCTGCAGCGTGCTGCGCTGGACCAGGCGGATGAAAAGCACCGTCATCCACGCCAACCCGAGGAACGCGGCAGCGCAGCCGGCGAGCGCAACCAATAGCCCCCAGGAACCGCCGGCGAGCCACACCAGCCAGCCGCCGGCCTGCAGCAGCAGGGGCGGCATGACGCGGGAGACCGGCCAGGGCTCGACATGCAGCCACTTGGGTCCCGCGGTGAAAAGAAAGCCGGCGAAAAACAGCGGCATGAAGCCAAACGTCATCACCGCCGCGTGCACCAGCGACGGCGCCACACCGTATGGCAATGCCAGCGCCCCGCTCACGCGGTCGATCTGCACCAGAGCCCACCACAGGCCCGAGGCCATGAGCAGCAGCATCGCCAGGAAGAACCCCAGCCGGTGCGGCGCCAGCATGAGGTAGCGCGGCCGCCAGCGCCGGTCCAGCCGCGCCAGCGCCTCGGCCGAGGGCCGGCCCGGCGCGGCGGGCTCACTGCGCAGGGGCACGGTGCGGCGCCGCACTTCAGTCATGGGCGTGGGCCTCGCCCAGTGTGGCCAGCGTGCACCTCAATCCACCAGCACTTGCCCATCATGTTCCACATATGGCGCATACGGGCCCGTGCCGCTGCTCTTGGCCTTGGACGCCGCCACGAAGCCGCCGGTGGCCACGTCGAACACGTGGACCTCGCCCTCCTCGATCACGTAGTGCCAGCCGTGCAGCGTGATGCTGCCGTCCTCGACGCGGCGGCGCACCATGGGGTAGTCCATCAGGCGTTCGAGCTGCAGCACCACGGCGCGCTGCTCGGTGCGGCGCAGTGCCTCGGGGCTGGGCTGCACCGGCAGCACGGCCTCGCGCCCCAGATCCAGCCAGCGCTCGAGGTTCTTGGCCTCGGGCGCGACATCGCCATACAGCGCCTTGATGGCCCCGCAGTGGCTGTGGCCGCAGACCACGATGCGGCTGACGTGCAGGTTGAGCACGGCGAATTCGATGGCCGCGGCCGTGCCGTGGTGGCCGTGGGAACCGTCATAGGGCGGCACAAAGGCACCGACGTTGCGCACCAGGAACAGCTCGCCCGGCCCGGCGCCCGTCAGCAGATAGGGCACCAGACGCGAGTCCGAGCAGCCGATGAACAGGGTGGTCGGGTGTTGCCCCTCGTCCACGAGCGTCTGGAACTGCTCGCGGTATTGGGGGAAGGCATCCAGATGGAAGCGGCGCAGCCGTTGCAGCAGCTCGTCGTCAGGCATGGGCGTCTCCCCTGCCCTGGCGCTACTGCACCAGCGGCGTGTCGGCCGCGTCGAGCTGCACGCCCTCGACTTCGGCGTCACCGGCCAGCAGCTGCAGGTACTGGCGCAATGCGTTGACCCAGGCCTGCTGGCGCAGCATGAGCGCCACGCTGGCGCGCACCTGCTCGAAGGGCAGCTCCTGGCCCGGCTGGCGCTCGCACACCTCGACCACGTGCAGGCCGAAGCGGCTGTGCACCAGGCGCGAGAGCACACCCACTTCCTGCGTGCCGAACACCTCGCGCGCGAACTCGGGCGCGCAGTCCTCGGCCGACAGCCAGCCCAGATCGCCGCCCTCCTGCCCGCTGGGGCAGTTGGACCACTGTCCCGCCGCGGCGGCAAAGCGCGCGCCGTCATCGTCAGCGCAACGCAGGTCCAGCAACACGCCTTCGGCGCGCTGGCGCAGCAGCTTCACATCCACCCCCGGGGTGACCGCGAACAGCACGTGGCGCATCCGCACGCGCTCACCCTGCCCGCCCAGCGTCGGGTGGGCGGCGTGGTAGCGGCGGCAGGCTTCGTCGGACGGCTCGGGCACTTGCAGGGCCTGGTCGAGCAGGCGCTCGATGGCCTGCGATGCCTCGGCGCTGGTGGCGCCGTCCAGGCCCGGCGCGTCGTCTTGCGACAACAGCCCCTCGCGCTGCGCCTGCTGGCGCAGCAGCTCGGTGCAGGCGCGCTGGCGCAGTGCATCGGGCGGCAGGATCTCGCCGTCGGCGTGCAAAGGCACGCCATTGATGCGGGCCACCGGGGCGGCGTCTTCCTGTGGGAGGTTGTCGGTGCTGCCGGCGCAGCCGCAGCCGCCCGATCCGCAGGTGGTGTAGCTCATGGGGTTCTCCTGGAGGCTGGGAGGCCGAAAGCCGATTTCAAGCGAAATTGACCTCCAGCCCGCTACCAGCAAGCGCTGGTAGCTATTTACTTCATAGCGCGTTGCGATTGCCCGGCTGGTTGTGGCCTGCGGGCAGGTTCATGCGGCGGTCGCGCACCAATTGGTACGGGCGCGTGATGTAGGCCAGTGTGCCAAACCCGCTCCACACGTGCACCAGGCGGGTGAACGGGAAGATCAGGAACACGGTCATGCCCAGGAACATGTGCGCCTTGAATACCCAACCGGCATTGGCCAACAGTTCCACGGCGCCGCCGCGGAAGGTGACGATGCGTTGCGCCCATTCGGCCAGCAGCATCATCATGGAGCCGTCCAGGTGCTGCGCCGACAGCGGGATGGTCGCCAGGCCCAGCGCCAGCTGCACCCAGAAGATCCACAGCAGCGCGATGTCGCTGGTCTTGCTGGTGGCGCGGATGCGCGCGTCCGTCAGGCGCCGGTGCAGCAGCAGCGTCACGCCGATGAAGGCGAGCAGGCCGGCGGCGCCGCCCGAGACCATGGCCAGCAGTTGCTTGTTGCCGGCGCTGATGAAGGGCTCGTAGAGCGCGTGCGGCGTGAGCATGCCCACGAAGTGGCCGAAGAACAGGAACAGCACGCCGATGTGGAACAGGTTGCTGGCCCAGCGCAGGCTGCCGGTGCGCAGCAGCTGCGAGGAGTCGCTCTTCCAGGTGTACTGGTCGCGGTCGAAGCGCACCCAGCTGCCGATGAAGAACACGGCCAGGCAGATGTAGGGGTACAGGCCGAACAGGAAATGGTCGATCCAGGCGGTCATGACGAGACTCCTTGGGAAGAGGAATTGCCGCGCGCATTGCGCACGAAATGCAGGGGTTGGGGCTGGTCGGGGCGGTTCTGGCCCTTGGTGGCGCAGCCGTCGAAAGCCTCGGGCTCGGCCCAGGCTTCGTCCAGCTCGGGCTCGGGCGCGATGGCCACGGCCTGCACGCGCTGGCCCGCGACTTCGAGCACCGCGGCGATCACGCAGGCGTAGGGGTTGCCCTTGGTGCTCAGCGCGGTGAACAGCGCATTGAGGATGTGCGCCATCTCGCCGAGGAATTCGCGCGCCACGGCCGGCGGCTGGGTGGAGGCGAACTCCAGCACCACCGCCAGATGGTCGGGCAGTTCCTGCGCATCGAACTGCAGGCCCGCCTTCTCGTAGGTCTGCATCAGGTCGATGAGCGCGGGGCCGCGCTCGCGCGAGTCGCCGTGCACGTGCTCAAACAGGTGCAGCGAGGTCTGGCGGCCGCGGTCGAAGGTGTCGACGTAGCGCGCCTCGGCCTCGTAGGGCTCCATGGCACACAGTTGGCGGCACAGGGCTTCGATCTCCTGCATGCGCGCCTCGGGCAGGGCGCGCTCCAGCCGCAACGCGTCCAGCAGTGCCGGCGCGTTCGCACGCAGCGCGGCATCGGGATAGCCCAGCAGGTGCGCCAGCGCACGCAGCGTCAGGCGCAGGGATTCAGGCGTTTTCTGGAACATGGCAATTCTTCCTTTCGCCTCAGACCGTGGCCTTGATGGGGATGGTGCGTCGCTTCTTGCCACCGAACATGCTCACGTCCGTGGAGCCGTCGGAGCAGCCGTTGCCGAACGAGAAGCCGCAGCCGCCGCGCAGGTCGAATGCGTTCTCGGCGTACTCGCGGTGCGCCGAGGGGATGACGAAGCGGTCTTCGTAATTGGCGATCGCCATGACCTGGTACATGTCTTCCACTTCATGCACCGTGAGCCCCACCTGCTGCAGCACGGCCAGGTTCTGCTGACGGTCCACATGCTTGTCGCGCTGGTAGGTGCGCATGGCCAGCATGCGCTCCAGCGCCCGCACCACGGGCCCGGTGTCACCGGCGGTGAGCAGGTTGGCCAGGTACTGCACAGGAATGCGCAGCTGCGACACGTCGGGAATCTCGCCATTCACGCCCACGTGGCCGGCGTTGGCCGCGGCCGTGATGGGCGACAGCGGCGGCACGTACCAGACCATGGGCAGCGTGCGGTACTCGGGGTGCAGGGGCAGTGCCACCTTCCAGTCAACGGCCATCTTATAGACGGGGCTGTTGCGGGCGGCGTCCATCCAGGCATCGGGGATGCCGTCGATGCGCGCCTGCTTGATGACGTCGGGGTCGTGCGGGTCAAGGAAGATGTCGAGCTGCGCCTGGTACAGGTCGCGGTCGCGCTCCACGCTGGCGGCTTCCTCGATGCGGTCGGCGTCGTACAGCAGCACGCCCAGGTAGCGGATGCGGCCCACGCAGGTCTCGGAGCACACCGTGGGCTGGCCCGCCTCGATGCGCGGGTAGCAGAAGATGCACTTCTCGGCCTTGCCGGTCTGCCAGTTGTAGTAGATCTTCTTGTAGGGGCAGCCCGAGACACACATGCGCCAGCCGCGGCACTTGTCCTGGTCGATGAGGACGATGCCGTCTTCCTCGCGCTTGTAGATCGAGCCCGAGGGGCATGACGCCACGCACGTCGGGTTCAGGCAGTGCTCGCACAGGCGCGGCAGGTACATCATGAAGGTGTTCTCGAACTGGCCGTACATGTCCTTCTGAACCTGCTCGAAGTTCACGTCGGCGCTGCGCTTGGGGAACTCGCCGCCCAGGTCATCCTCCCAGTTCGGGCCCCATTCGATCTTTTCCATGCGCTGGCCGGTGATCAGGCTGCGCGGGCGCGCCGTGGGCGCGGCCTTCATCTCGGGCGCCGACTGCAGGTGGTCGTAGTCGAAGGTGAAGGGCTCGTAGTAGTCGTCGATCTGCGGCAGGTTAGGGTTGGCGAAGATGCGCATGAGCAGCTTCCATTTGCCGCCCTGGCGGGGGGCGATGGAGCCGTCCGGGTTGCGCACCCAGCCGCCGTTCCACTTGTCCTGGTTCTCCCATTCCTTGGGGTAGCCGATGCCGGGTTTGGTCTCGACGTTGTTGAACCAGGCGTATTCCATGCCGGGGCGGCTGGTCCAGACGTTCTTGCAGGTGACGGAACAGGTGTGGCAACCGATGCACTTGTCCAGGTTCAGCACCATGCCGATTTGTGCGCGAATTTTCATCGTGTTTTCTCCTTGTCGCTCAGGCGTGGGCGGCGCTGGTGGATGCCTCGTCGTCCATCCAGTCGACGCGGCGCATCTTGCGCACCAGCACGAACACGTCGCGGTTGGTGCCGACGGTCCCGTAATAGTTGAAGCCGTAGCTGTACTGCGCGTAACCGCCGATCATGTGCGTGGGCTTGAGCACGATGCGCGTGACGGAGTTGTGGATGCCGCCGCGCGTACCGGTGATCTCCGAGCCGGGGGTGTTGATGATCTTTTCCTGCGCGTGGTACATGAGCACCATGCCCGGGTTGACACGCTGGCTGACCACGGCACGGGCGGCAATGGCGCCGTTGGCGTTGAACAGCTCCACCCAGTCGTTGTCCACGATGCCGCCGCGCTTGGCGTCGTCCTCGCTGAGCCAGATCAGCGAGCCGCCGCGGCTGAGCGTGAGCATGTGCGGGGTGTCGCTGTACGTGCTGTGGATGCCCCACTTCTGGTGCGCCGTGATGTAGTTCAGCGCGATCTCGGGATTGCCGTTGGGCTTCTTGCCCTCGACCTCGTGCAGTGCCTTCAGGTGCACGGGCGGGCGGTAGCTCACGAAGCCCTCGCCAAAGTCGCGCATCCAGGGGTGGTCCTGGTAGAACTGCTGGCGACCCGTGAGGGTGCGCCATGGAATCAGCTCGTGCACGTTGGTGTAGCCGGCGTTGTAGCTGACCTTCTCGCTCTCCAGCCCGCTCCAGGTGGGCGAGGAGATGATCTTGCGCGGCTGCGCCTGGATGTCGCGGAAACGGATTTTCTCGTCTTCGCGGTGCAGCGCCAGGTGCGCGTGTTCACGGCCGGTCTGCTTGCTAAGCGCATCCCAGGCCTTCACCGCCACATGGCCGTTGGTCTCGGGCGCCAGCATCATCACGGTCTCGGCCGCGTCGATGTCGCTCAGGATGCGCGGACGGCCCTGTGTCGCGCCTTCCTCGCGCACGCGGCCATTGAGATCGCCCAGCTGCTCCACCTCCGTCTGCGTGTTCCAGGCAATGCCCTTGCCGCCGTTGCCCAGCTTGTCCATCAGCGGGCCCAGGGCCGTGAAACGCTTGTAGGTGTTGGGGTAGTCGCGCTCGACCACCGTCACCTGCGGAGCGGTCACGCCGGGGATCAGGTCGCACTCGCCGCGCTTCCAGTCCTTCACGCCGTAGGGCTGTGCCAGCTCGGCCGGGGTGTCGTGCATGATCGGCGTGAGTACGACTTCCTTTTCCACGCCCAGGTGGCCCACGCAGACTTCGCTGAAGGCCTTGGCAAAGCCCTTGTAGGTCTCCCAGTCGCTACGGGCCTGCCAGGCCGGGTCGACGGCTGCCGACAGCGGGTGGATGAAGGGGTGCATGTCGCTGGTGTTGAGGTCGTTCTTCTCGTACCACGTCGACGTGGGCAGCACGATGTCCGAATACAGGCAAGTCGTGCTCATGCGGAAGTCCAGCGTGACCAGCAGGTCCAGCTTGCCTTCGGGCGCCTGGGCGCGCCAGCGCACCTCCTCGGGCTTGGCCTCGTCCTTGCCCAGGTCCTTGCCCTGCACGCCGTGCGTGGTGCCCAGCAGGTGCTTGAGGAAATATTCGTGCCCCTTGCCCGCCGAGCCCAGGATGTTGGAGCGCCACACGAACATGTTGCGCGGCCAGTTCATCGGGTTGTCGGGGTCCTCGCAGCTCAGCGTGAGCGAGCCGTTCTTGAGCGACTGCACCACGTAGTCCTTGGCGTCCATCCCCTTGGCGGCGGCATCCCGCACCACTTGCAGCGGGTTGGTCTGCAGCTGCGGCGCGCTGGGCAGCCAGCCCATGCGCTCGGCGCGCACGTTGAAATCGATCATCGATCCCTGGTAGGCCTTGGCATCCGCCAGGGGCGAGAGCACTTCCTCCACGCCCAGTTTTTCGTAACGCCACTGGTCGGTGTGGGCGTAGAAGAAGCTGGTGGAGTTCTGCTGGCGCGGCGGGCGGATCCAGTCCAGCGCGAAGGTCAGCGCGGTCCAGCCCGTCTGCGGGCGCAGCTTTTCCTGGCCCACGTAGTGCGACCAGCCGCCGCCGCTCTGGCCGATACAGCCGCACAGCATCAGCATGTTGATGATGCCGCGGTAGTTCATGTCGGTGTGGTACCAGTGGTTCATGCCCCCGCCGATGATCACCATGGACTTGCCGTGGGTCTTGTCGGCGTTGTCGGCAAACTGGCGCGCGATGGCGATCACCTGGTCGCGCGGCACGCCGGTGATCTTTTCCTGCCACGCGGGCGTGTAGGGTGCGTTGGCGTCGTAGCCTCCGTCCTTCTCCTCGCCCTGCAGGCCGCGCAGGATGCCGTAGTTGGCCACCTGCAGGTCGAACACCGTGGCCACGGCCACGCGGCCCTGCACGCCCTCGCCCTGCAGGTCGAGGTGGGTGATGGGCACGCGGCGCACGATCACGTCGCCGCCCTGGTCGTTGGCCTCGAAGTTGGGGGTCTCGATGCCGCCGAAGTACGGGAAGGCGACATCGGTCACCTGGTGCTCTTGCGCACCGTCTTCCAGCACCGACAGCTTGAGCTGCACGTCGTTGCCCGTGCGCGCCTCCTTGGACTCCAGGTTCCACAGGCCCTGGTCGTCACGGCCGTCCTTGCCCCAGCGGAAGCCGATGGAGCCATTGGGCAGCGCCACCTTGCCGTCGGTACCGTAGGCCACGGTCTTCCAGTCGGGGTGGTTGGTCTGGCCCAGCTTGTCGCCGAAGTCGCTGGCGCGCACATAGCGGTCGGGGACCATCACCGTGCGGCCATCCGGCAGCGTCTTCTCCTTGAGCACCACCAGCAGCGGCAGGTCGGTGTAGCGGCGCGCGTAGTCGTCGAAGTACGCCGAGCGCCCCTTGCCGCCATCCTTGAAGTAGAACTCCTTGAGGATCACGTGGCCCATGGCCATGGCCACGGCGGCATCGGTGCCCTGCTTGGGGTGCAGCCACAGGTCGGCCAGCTTGGCCACCTCGGAGTAATCGGGCGTCACGGCCACGACCTTGGCGCCCTTGTAACGCACTTCGGTGAAGAAGTGGGCATCGGGCGTGCGCGTCTGCGGCACGTTGGAACCCCAGGCGATGATGAACGAGCTGTTGTACCAGTCGGCGCTCTCGGGCACGTCGGTCTGCTCGCCCCAGACCTGCGGGCTAGACGGAGGCAGGTCGGCATACCAGTCGTAAAAGCTCGTCATCACGCCGCCGATCAGGCTCAGGTAGCGGCTGCCCGCGGCGTACGAGATCATCGACATGGCCGGGATCACCGAGAAGCCGATGATGCGGTCCGGCCCGTGCTTCTTGATGGTGTAGACGTTCGCCGCAGCGATCATCTGGTTGACCTCGTCCCAGGTGCTGCGCACGAAGCCGCCCAGGCCGCGCTGCTTCTGCCATTCGCGGCGCGCGCTGTCGTTCTCGACGATGGCGGCCCAAGCGTCCACGGGGCTCTTGGCGATGGCCAGTGCGGCACGCCAGTGCTTGAGCAGGCGGCCGCGCACCATCGGGTATTTCACACGGTTGGCGCTGTACAGGTACCAGCTGTAGCTGGCACCGCGCGCGCAGCCACGGGGCTCGTGGTTGGGCATGTCGGGGCGGGTGCGTGGGTAGTCGGTCTGCTGGGTTTCCCAGGTGACGATGCCGCCCTTGACGTAGATCTTCCACGAGCAGCTGCCCGTGCAGTTCACGCCGTGCGTGCTGCGCACGATCTTGTCGTGCGCCCAGCGGTCGCGGTAGGCGTCTTCCCAGGTACGGTCTTCGCCGTTGGTCTGGCCGTGGCCGTTAGAAAACTCCTCGCGTGGCTGCGAGAAGTACGAGAGACGGTCGAGAAAATGACTCATCGTGGGGCTCCTTGGAAATCTGGGTAGTGGCGTGGCTCAGCAAGGCATCTCTGCATGCTTGCGAGAGTAGTACCACCAAGTGATGATGATGCAGAGAACATAGAAAACGGCAAACATCCACAGCGCGAACTCGGGACCGCCCGTCGCGGCGATGGAGCTGCCATAGCTCTTGGGAATGAAAAAGCCCCCGTAGGCGCCCAGTGCTCCGGCAAAGCCCAGGGCGGCCGCGCCTTCGGTGTTGCCTTCCTTGATGGCCTGGGCGCGCGATGCTTCGTCATCGGTGCGCAACTCGCGCAGCTTCTGGGTCAGAAATATCACGGGGATCATGCGGAAGGTGGAGCCGTTGCCGATGCCGGTGGTGAAGAAGAGCACCAGGAACATCAGGAAAAAGCCCGTGAAGCTGCCTTCAGCCGGGCCAAAGGGCAGCGCAAAACTGCCCGAGCCCTTGGGCAGGAAAAACAGAACACCCACCACGGCCAGCGCCATGACGAGGAAGTTCCAGACCGTGACCCGGGCACCGCCCACCTTGTCGGCCAGCCAGCCACCGAGCGGACGCACCACGGCGCCCACCAGCGGACCCAGCCAGGCGTAGGCCAGGGGGTTGACTTCAGGGAAGAGCGCCTTGATCAGCAGCGGAAAGCCTGCGGCAAAACCGATGAACGAACCGAAGGTGCCCAGGTACAGCACGCACATGATCCAGTTGTGCTTGCGCTTGAAGATGGCCGCCTGCGCGGCGAAGCTGGCACGCGCATCGGCAATGTCGTTCATGCCGAACCACGCCGCCACCGCGGCCAGTGCGATCCAGGGCACCCAGATGAAGGCGGCGTTCTGCGCCCACACCATCTGCTCCTGGCCATTCTTCACGATGGTCTGGGGCTCCCCGCCAAAGATACCGAAGATGCCTGCCGTAATGACCAGCGGGCTCAGGAACTGCACCACCGACACCCCCAGGTTGCCCAGGCCGGCGTTCACACCCAGCGCGGAACCCTTGCGCTCCTTCGGGAAGAAGAAGCTGATGTTGGCCATGCTGGAGCTGAAGTTGCCGCCGCCCAGGCCGCACAGCAGCGCCAACAAAAGCATGGTGGGGTAGCTGGTGGTGTTGTCCTGCACCGCATAGCCGATGCCGATGGCGGGGATCAGCAGCGACGCGGTGGACAGCACCGTCCAGCGCCGCCCTCCCACGAGGGGCACCATGAACGAGTAGAAGATGCGCAGCGTCGCCCCCGACAGGGCCGGTGCGGCGGCGAGCCAGAAGAGCTGGTTGGTCGAGTACTTGAAGCCCAGGGCCGGTAGGTTCACCGCCACGACGCTCCACAGTTGCCAGATCGCAAAGGCCAGGAACAGCGCCGGCACCGAGATCCACAGGTTGAGCTTGGCGATGGCCTCGCCTTCGCGTTCCCAGAAGGCCTTGTCCTCCGGGGTCCAGACGGTCAGCACCCGGCCCGGACGCGAGGCCCGCGGCGCGTTGCCGGAAGTGGTGTTCATGCGATTCTCCAAGTCGGGCCGCTCAGGCCCTCGCAGGGGTGGTGCCCTAGGCCCCGTGCGGGCCCATGAGCTCGGTGCGGCGCACCTCGGTGAAATACATCCAGATGAGGGACACCCAGACCACGCCATAGAGCAGCATGAAGGCACTGGAACGGATGCCGGTGAAGTCGAGCAGGGCGCCGAACATGATGGGCAGGATGAAGCCGCCCAGGCCGCCGGCCAGCCCCACGATGCCAGAGATGGCGCCGATGTTCTTGGGGTAGTCGTCGCTGATGTACTTGAAGACGCTGGCCTTGCCGAAGGCCCAGGCGATGCCCAGGATGAACATCAGCGCGGTGAACATGTATACGTTCAAGCCGACGTGCAGGGTGATGGGTCCGTTGACGGTCTGGATGGTGAAGTCGGTCTGCGGGTAGGACAGCAGGAACAGGCAGATCCAGCTCACCCACATCACCCACCAGGTCACGGAGTGCGCCCCGAACTTGTCGGACAGCACGCCGCCGATGGCGCGCAGCACGCCGCCCGGCAGCGAGAAGCAGGCTGCCAGCAGCGCCGCCACACGGATGTCAAGGCCGTACTCACCGACGTAGTACTGCACCATCCACAGGGAAAGCGCCACATAGCCACCGAACACGATGCTGTAGTACTGGCAGTACTTGAGCACCTTGGGGTCCTTCAGTGCCTTGAGCTGCTCGCCAAAGGACACGTTGCTGGGTACCAGGTGTGCCGGGTCGCTGTGGCTGAACAGCCAGAACAGCACCAGCGTACCGAGCATGATGGCGGCATACACATGCGGCACGGCCGCCCACCCGAAGGCCACCAGGATCACGGGCGCCACGAACTTGTTCACGGCCGCGCCCGAGTTGCCCGCGCCATACACGCCCATGGCCATGCCCTGGCGGTGCTTGGGGAACCACCGGGCCACGTAGGGCGTACCGACCGAGAATGCGCCGCCGGCCAAACCGACGAACAGGCCGATCACGAGGAAATGCCAGTATTCGGTGGCGTAGCCCATCATCCAGATGGCGGGAACGGTGGCGGCCATGAGCAACGCCATCACGATGCGGCCGCCGTAGCGGTCGGTCCAGATACCCAGCGGCACGCGCACCAGCGAGCCCGTGAGCACGGGCATGGCCGTGAGCAGGCCGAACTGGGTGGAGCTCAGGTTCAGCATCTTCTTGATCGGGATCCCGATGACGCCGAACATCATCCAGACCATGAAGCAGACGGTGAAGGCCAGGGTGCTCACGATGAGCACCGACCAGGCCTGGCGGTTGCGGCGGGAGTCTTGTGCCGCAGGGTGCGACGCGGATGCCATGCAATAGTCCTCTCTTGGTGTGTGCATGGATGTTCGCGCAGCTGCTAGGGTTTTCCCATACTTCGGTGGAAGGCTCGGGCCGCTGCAAAAGAACGATGGCCCGCGCCCGCGTCCTACTCCGAAAGAACTATGCCCTTCTCGTGGGGTTTAAGGAAAAACGGGCCCCACCGCTTGTACATCAAGCGCCGGCAGCTATCAAAACAGAAGAACAGGAGCCCGATGCGCGAGCTATTCGGCGCGTTGCCGGTCCGAGGCGTAGACCGCCGCCTGCACGCGCGAGGTCAGGCCCAGCTTGCGCAGGATGTGCTGCACGTGGATCTTCACCGTGGTCTCGGCGATAGAAAGCTGGCGCGCGATTTCCTTGTTGCTCGCGCCCCGGGCGATCTCGCGCAGCACCTCCTGCTCGCGCGGCGACAGCTGCGGGGCCGGGTCTTCCTGGGGCATGGGCCCGGGGTCGGGCTCGGGCGCGCCCTGGGACTGGAAGGCCGCCACCAGCTTGCCCATCATCTCGGGGCTGACCACGGGCTCGCCGCGCGCGGCGCGGCGTATGGCCTGGGCCAGCAGATCGCCGTCGATGGTCTTGAGCAGATAGCCCTGGGCGCCGTGGCGCAGCGCCGCGCCCAGGTCCTCGCCGTCCTCGCTCACGGTGAGCATGATCACGCGGCTGCCCTGCGAGGCCTCGCGCAGCCCGGCGATGGCATCCACGCCGCGCACGCCGGGCAGGTGGTTGTCCAGCAGGATCACGTCGGGCCGCAGCTGCGGCAGCAGGCGCAGGGCCTCGGCGGCGTCGCCCGCCTCGCCCACCACGCACAGGTCGCCGTACTGCGACAGCAGGGCCACCAGCCCGCGGCGCAGCAGCGTGTGGTCGTCGATCAGGAACAGCGTGATGGGGGTGGCGGTCATGCGGCAGCGATGAATGGGGTGGTGATGGCGTCCGGCAGGCGCTCGTCCACGCCGGCCGCGGGCAGTTCCAAAGTCACGCAGGTGCCGCCGCCGCCCGCGCGGGATTCGAGCCGCAGGCTGGCGCCGATGCGCTGGGCACGCTCGCGCATGATGCCCAGGCCCACGTGCAGCGAATCGGGCGGGACGGCCTGGGGGTCGAAGCCGCTGCCGTCGTCCTGCACCTCGAAGCGCCAGGGGTGGCGCTGCACGCGCAGCTGCACGTGGCGCGCGCCGGCGTGCTTGCGCACGTTCGACAGCGCTTCCTGCACGATGTGCAGCACCTGGATCTGCACGTCGGGCGCCAGCGGCAGGCCCTGGCCCGACATGGACAGCGCCGTGGCCACGCCCGTCTGGTGCTCGAACTTGGAGAGCGTGGCGCGCAGCGCCTCCTCGATGTCCTCGTCCTGGGTGCGCGTGCGAAAGTGCACCAGCAGCTCGCGCACGTCGGCATAGCACTCGCGCACGCCCACGTCGAGCTCGGCCATGCTGCGGTCGCGGGCCTCGGTGTTGCCCTTGGCCACGGCGTCGCGCAGCAGCTGGGTCTGGATCTTGAGAAAGGCCAGCGACTGGGCGATCGAGTCGTGCAGCTCGCGCGCGATCAGGCTGCGCTCCTCGGCCACGGCGGCCTCGCGTTCGAGCGCCGTGGCGCGCAGCCCTTCCATGGAGCTCGCCAGATGCCGCGCCATGGTGGACAGCAGCTCGCGCATGTCCTCGGACAGGTCCAGCGTGGTGCGGAAGAACAGCGTCACCTCGCCCAGCAGCCGCTGGTGCAGCTGCACGGGGATGCTGACCACGGTCTCGTAGCCGGCCTCGCGGCAGTGCGGCAGCTGCAGCCTTCCCGCCGGGACGATGGGGATCACGCGCATGCGCGCCCGTTCCTGCGCCTGGCCGCATTCGCAGGTGCCGGTGTTCAGGCAGTGCTCCTCCTCAGCCAGGGACTTGGGCAGGCCGTCGGCGGCCAGCAGCACGTAGCGCTGGTTGGCCTCGTCCGACCAGCGCAGCGCGGCGGCATCGCAGCCGGCCACGCTGCGGATCTGCTGCACGAAGCCCTGGGCCAGGGCCTCCAGGCTGCCGGCCTCGCCCGCCAGCGCGCTCACGGCGTAGAGCGCGGACAGGCGCTGGTTGCGCACCTCGATGGTGGCGGTCTTCTCGCGCACCTTGCGCTCCAGGCCCTCGTGCGAGGCCTGCAGCGCATGCGCCATGAGGTTGAAGCCGGCCGCCAGCTGGCCGAACTCGTCCTCCGTCTCCACCTCCAGGCGCGTGCCCAGGTCGCCCTGGCGCACGCGGCCAAGCGCCTGCTGCAGCCGCGTCACGGGATTGAGCACCAGCAGATAGCTCAGCGCCATGAAGGCCACGGCCGAACCTATGGCCAGGGCCACGAGAAACAGGTGGAACAGGTGCAGCACCGCGGTCCAGCGCATGATGCGCACCTCGATGGCCTGCACGAAGCCGTCGATCTCGCTCACGAAGGCGTCGCCGCGCGCCACGGCGGCGGCGCCGCTCTCCTGCGGCAGGGACATCTTCCATTCCTGCTGCAGCAAAAGCCATTGCGAGCGGATGTGCTCGTACTGCGTGCGGGTCTCGTCGTTCCAGGGCACGAACAGGGGGCGCGCGGGGTCCCCGGTGCGCAGCAGCTCCAGCCCGTCGTTGAAGCGCTGCTTCAGCCGCGCGAATTCCTGGGGCGATTCGTTCTGCTGCGCCAGGATCATGCGCAGCATGTTCATGCGCAGGCGGCCCGCCTCGTTCACCGCAGCGGCGCCCCCCTCCAACTTCCAGGTCACCCACAGCGTGAAGCCGATGGATGCCAGCGCCACCAGCAGGAACACCGTGCCCATGGCCAGCAGCTTGGTGGACAGCGTGGACTTGTTGCGCATGGCGGCAGTGTAGGCACGCGCTTTTGAAATGTCTTGATGGAAGTCAAGTTTGCTCAAGCCTACGGCCGCGGCATATAAGCGAAAACATGCTTCCGCGCGCTCCCATCAAGCGCAAACAGCTATCATACTGATAGTAAACGCCCTGGTGTTGCCAGGGCATTCCGGTCTGCTCAGCCGCAGCTGCCCAGGGCGCCGCACTGGGTGCAGTAGTCGCAGCCATCCTTGCGGATCACGGCGTGGGCACCGCACTCATTGCACTTCTTGCCGGCCATGGCCGGGGGCATGCCGGTCGCGGGCGCTGCGGCGGGCTCGTCCAGCGGCAGCACCTGCTGCTGCGGCATGGCACGCTGGGCCAGGATGTTCTGCACGGCATACGCGATGGCGGCCACCTCGGAGTCGTGCCACAGCGGCACATGGGTGCCGTCGGCCTTCTGGTGCGTGCCCAGGCGCACGGGGCCGCGGTCCCAGGCCACCTTGCGCATGTCGGACAGCGCGCGCTCCAGGAAGCCGCCGCGCGCGGCCAGCGACAGCAGGCGCATGCTGGAGGTGATCCACTGCTGCGATTCGCCGCTCTGCCCCACGGGCATGAAGAACTCGATGGCGCGGTCCACCGTGCCGCCGCGCCCGTCAGGCACAGGCAGGAAGGAGACGATCAGGTACAGCGTCTTGTGGCCTTCCTGCGTCCAGTACTCCAGCTTCTCCGCCACGGCCGACAGGCCGCCCGTGGGACGGCTCTCGATCATGGTGCGCATGGGGTCCACCACCACCGGGGCGGGCGCGGCCTCGGGTGCGGCGGCGGGGGCCGGCGCTGCGGCGGGCGTGACTTCCAGCACGGCGCCCAGGATGCTGTTGGGCCGGTAGGTGGCCAGGCCCTTCAGGCCCGAGTGCCAGGCCTGCATGTACAGGCCCTTGAAATCGGCGTAGGGGTAGTCCTCGGGCACGTTCACGGTCTTGGAGATCGCCGTGTCCACGAAGGGCTGCACGGCCTCCATCATGGCCACGTGGTCGGCGGCCGCCATGTCCATGGCGCTCACGAAGTACGCTGGCAGATGGTTCACGTCGCCGCCCAGCGTCTTGTACAGACGCCAGGCGTAGTCCTCCACCACGTACTCGCTCTTGCTGCCGTCGGCCTCGCGCTTCCTGCGCGTGTAGCTCCAGGAGAACGGCGGCTCGATGCCGTTGGAGGCGTTGTCGGCGAAAGCCAGGCTCACCGTGCCGGTGGGCGCGATGGACAGCAGGTGGCTGTTGCGAATGCCGTGCTTGCGGATGGCCTTCTGGATGTCCGCGGGCAGGCGGCTGGCGAAGGTGCCCTTGGCCAGGTAGCCATCGGCGTCGAACTTGGGGAATGCGCCCTTTTCCTTGGCCAGTTCCACCGACGCGCGGTAGGCCGCGTTGCGCATGCGCTCGGCGATCTGTACCGCCATGTCGCGCCCTTCCTGGCGGTCGTAGCGCTTGCACAGCATGGCGAGAGTGTTGCCCATGCCCGTGAAGCCCACGCCGATGCGGCGCTTGGCGGCCGACTCGGCCTGTTGCTGCGGCAGGGGCCAGAAGGTCACGTCCAGCACATTGTCCAGCGCGCGCACCTGGGTGGCCACGGCCTGCTCGAAGGCATCGAAGTCGAACGACGCCTCGCCATGCAGCCCGAACGGGTTGCGCACGAAGCGTGTGAGGATGATCGGGCCCAGGTCGCAGCAGCCGTAGGGCGGCAGCGGCTGCTCGCCACAGGGGTTGGTGGCCTGGATGGTCTCGGTGTAGCGCAGGTTGTTGTCGGTGTTGATCTGGTCCAGGAACAGGATGCCGGGCTCAGCGAAGTCGTAAGCCGACTTCATGATCGTGTCCCACAATTCGCGCGCGCGCACCGTGCGGTACACCCACTGGCCGTCGGCACGCTGGTGTGCGCCCTGGGCCTGCAGCTCCGCACCGGGCGCGGCGCCATGCACCAGCTCCCAATCACGGTCCTGCTCCACCGCCTCCATGAAGGCATCGGGCACGCCCACGGACACATTGAAATTGTTCCAGCGGCCCGGCGTACGCTTGGCGGTGATGAAGTCCAGCACGTCCGGGTGGTCGATGCGCAGCACGCCCATCTGCGCGCCGCGGCGCGCGCCCGCGCTCTCCACGGTGGAGCAGGACTGATCGAAAACATTGATGTAGCTGCAGGGGCCCGAGGCCATGGAGGCCGTGCCCTTCACCAGCGCGCCGCGTGGGCGGATGCGCGAGAAGTCATAGCCCACGCCGCCACCGCGGCGCATGGTCTCGGCGGCCTCGCGCAGGGCCTCGTAGATGCCGGGGTAGCCCGCATCGTCCACGCCCTGGATGCAGTCGCCCACGGGCTGCACGAAGCAGTTGATGAGGGTGGCCTGGATGTCGGTGCCGGCGGCGCTCATGATGCGCCCCGCCCCGATGGCGCCGGCACGCAGGTTGTCCAGGAAGCGCGCCTCCAGGGCCTGGCGCATGTCCTCGCGCTCGACCGAGGCCAACGCCCGCGCCACGCGGCGGAACAGATCCTCGACATCGCTCTCGCCGTCTTTGAAGTATTTCTCCTTCAGCACATCCATGCTGATGGGTTGTGTAGACAGGGCGGGGGCAAGGTCGGTGATTTCACGCTGCATGGAAGGGGCTCCGAAAGGGATTCTGACGGGCACGCCGCGGGCAGCCGCGGCGGCAATCCTAGATTTTTACACTGCTCGGGAGCCCGCGCCGCGAACCTGCGTCAAGACCCTGCGGGGGGCACCACACAAAGGCGCCCCTGTTGTCCGCCGCGCTCTCCGTTTCCTGTAGCACGCCAGCCGCCTGGGAAGCGGCCCCGCGCAATTACGCACCCGCATGATCGGCATGCAAGTCGCATTTACGCCCGGTTGCAAGGCAACCACGCCCTACCATTGGCCCATGATTTTCTCGCCGCTGGTTCGTCTCTTGCTCACCGCTTTGGCACTGGTCTGGATCGCAGGCTGCACGACACCCCCCGAGCAGCCACAGCCCACCTCTGGGGCCGAAACGGCCTGGGATTCCCAACTGGAGCGCTGGCCGCCCGTGGACGCCCTGCTGCTGGGCGAGCAGCATGACGCCGCCGCCCACCAGCAGTGGCAGCGGCACACGGTCCAGTGGCTCGCCGCGCGCCAGCGCCTTGCGGCCCTGGTGTTGGAGATGGCGCCCGAAGGCGCGGGCACCGACGGCCTACCGCCGGACGCGGACGCTGCCCAGGTGCGCGCCGCGCTGCAATGGGATGAACAGGCCTGGCCCTGGGACCGCTATGCGCCGGTGGTGATGGCTGCCGTGGCCGCGGGCGTGCCGGTGCGCGGCGGTAACCTGCCGCGCAGCCAGATGCCGCAAGCCATGCGCGACACCGCGCTGGACACGCACTTGCCTCCCGCCGCGCTGGCGCGCCAGCGCACCGCGATCGAGGAGGGCCACTGCGGCCTGGTGCCGGCGCAGCGGCTGATGCCCATGGTGCGCATCCAGTTGGCGCGGGACGCCCGCATGGCGCGCGCCGTGCAGGCCGCCCACCGCCCCGGCCGCACGGTATTGCTGGTGGCGGGCTTCGGCCACGTGCAGCGCAGCCTGGGCGTGCCCACGTGGCTGCCGAGTGATTTCACGTCAAAAGTGGCAATAGCCCAAGCGGGACAAGCGCGACCAGCTATTGAAAGTGAAGCGGATTACATCCACCGCACGCCGGCGCTGACGCCCCACGACCCGTGTGCGGAGCTGCGCGAGCGCTGGCCCGGCCCGCCGCCCGCGCCGTAGCGGACGCCGGCCCCAGCCCGCGCTCGCTCAGCCCGCCATGCCGTTGTGCGCCTGCAGCAGCCGGGCGAACTCCTCCGCCGGCAGGGGGCGGCTGCACAGGTAGCCCTGGTAGGCGTCGCAGCCGCGCTCGCGCAGGAACGCCAGCTGCTGCGGCGTCTCCACCCCCTCGGCCAGCACCGACAGCCCCAGGCTGTGCCCCATGGCAACGATGGCGGCGCTGATGGCCATGTCGTCGGCGCTGCGGGGAATGTCGCGGATGAAGCCCTGGTCGATCTTGAGCACGTCGATGGGAAAGCGCTTGAGGTGCGCCAGGGACGAATAGCCGGTGCCGAAGTCGTCCACCGCCATGCGCACGCCCAGCTGCTGCAGCCGCTGCAGCACGGCGCGGATCTCGTCGGGCCGCTCGGCCAGCACCGACTCGGTCAGTTCCAGCTCCAGGCAGCGGGCCGGGAAGCCGCTGGCCTTGAGCGCCTCGGCGGCGCAGGCGGCCACGTCGGTCAACTGGAACTGGCGCGGCGAGAGGTTGATGGCCAGGCGGATCTCCGGCAGGCCGTCGGCGCGCCAGCGTTGGCCCTGCTCGCAGGCGGCGCGCATCACCCACTGGCCCAGCGGGCCGATCACGCCCGAGGTCTCGGCCACGGGGATGAAGCGCGCGGGCGAGATCATGCCCTCCTGCGGGTCCAGCCAGCGCACCAGCGCCTCGGCCCCCATGATCCGGCCGGTGGCGATGCATACCTGCGGCTGGTAGTACAGCCGCAGGTGCCCCTGCGCCAGGGCCACGCGCAGCCGCGCCTCGATCTCCAGGCGCTCGCGCGCGGCCTGGA
The DNA here is from genome assembly GCF_001023515.1 of Diaphorobacter sp. J5-51. NCBI lineage: Bacteria > Pseudomonadati > Pseudomonadota > Betaproteobacteria > Burkholderiales > Comamonadaceae > Diaphorobacter > Diaphorobacter sp. J5-51. Next base: position 52,222 of record NZ_JSYI01000055.1, read on the forward strand.
TCAGCGATTCGTCAAAGAAGCAATACGCGCCGCGCCCGCGGGCCTTGGCGCCGTACACCGAGGAATGCGCGCCCTGCAGCAGCGCCTCGGTGGTCCGCGCATGCGCGGGGAACATGCAGATGCCCACGCTCACGCCCACCACCACCTCGATGCCATCGGGCGTGCACCAGGGCGTGCTGGCCGCGGCGATCAGGTGCCGCGCCACGGCTGCCGCGCCGTCCGCATGGCGCAGGTGGCGGGCCAGCACGGCGATCTCGTCGCCGGCCAGCCGCCCCAGCAGATCGCCCGGGCGCAGGTTCTGCTCGACCTGGCGGGTGATGTGCCTGAGCACCTCGTCGCCCACGGCGTGGCCGTAGCTGTCGTTCACGTCCTTGAAGCGGTCCAGGTTCAGGAGCAGCAGGGCCATCTGCTCGCCGCTGTCCTGTGCCTGGCGCACGGCGCTGTCGAGCTGCTCGCCAAACCAGGCGCGGTTGGGCAGGCCGGTCAGCGGGTCGCAGTGCGCCAGAAACTCCAGGCGCTGGTGCTGGGCCTTTTCCTCGGAGATGTCGGTGAACATGCACACGTAGTGCGTCACCGCGCCGTCCGCGCCGCGCACGGCCGAGAGCGACATGCGCTCCGGGAACACCTCGCCGTTCTTGCGCCGGTTCCAGATCTCCCCCTGCCAGTGGCCCGTCTGGCGCATGGTGTCCCACATGGCCTCGTAGAACGCCGGACCGTGCCGCCCCGACTTGAACACGCGCGGGTTCTGGCCCAGCAACTCTTCCTCGGTATAGCCCATGAGCCGCGTGACGGCCGGGTTGACCGAGAGGATGCGGCCGTCGGCATCGGTGACCACCACGCCTTCGATGGTGTTGTCCACCACCGTGGCCGCCAAGCGCCAGCGCTGTTCGCTGAGCGCCTGCGCGTCGCGCGCGGCATGCACTTCGCGCAGGGACTGCAGTACGCACACCAGGTGGTCGGGCTCGCTCTCCAGGGCCAGCACATGGCTCACGGTGCACAGCACGGGCAGCTGCGATCCATCGCGCTGGTTGCGGCACCAGCGCTCGCCCTGGTAATGGTCGATCTCGCCGGCGCGCAGCCGCTGCAGTTGCCGCTGCGCCCAATCGCTGTCGTGCGGGCGCACCAGCGTTCGGAAGTCGACCTGCGGCAGCGGCTCGTGCGGCGCCACGCCCAGCCATTCACGCAGGCGTTCATTGGCCCACACCAGGCGGCCGTCCATGCTCAGCCGCGCCATGCCGGCGGGCGCGTGGCGCAGCACCTGCTCCACCCGGCGCGCCAGGGTGCGCCGGCTCCCGCCCCGGCGCCAGCGCAGCAGGAGCCAGCCCAGCAGAGCACCCGCCAGCACGGCGTCCAGCCCGCTCTTGTACTGCAGCAGGGACTGCAGCGCCTGCGGCTCCAGGGGCAGGTACTGCAAGGCGGCCGCCCGCCCAGGCCCAGGCCGCACCCATGGCACCAACGGCCAGCGCCAACATCCAGCGGCCCTGCAGGGGCCTCCACGAGGGCCTGCGGCCCGCGCCTTTACTCAGCAATCCACACTCCTGAAGGGGCCTCGCGTGCTGCGACAATCGCAGCATATGACCCATTCCTACATCCTGACACTGTCCTGCCCCGACCGGCTCGGGCTGGTGCACGCCGTCTCCGGCTTCCTGCTGGACCACGGCGGCAACATCGAGGAAGCCGCTCAGTACAACGACCAGGGCACCGGCCTTTTCTTCATGCGCGTGCAATTCGCATGCGAGTCCACCGACGAAGCCACCCTCAAGGCCGAACTGGCCACCTTTGCCGAAGAGCACAGCATGCGCTGGAGCCTGCATGCCACCAGCGCGGCCATGAAGACCGTGCTGATGGTCAGCAAGGAAGGCCACTGCCTCAACGACCTGCTGTTTCGCTACAAGAGCGGTTTGCTGCCCATCGACATCCGCGCCATCATCAGCAACCACCGCGACTTCTACCAACTCGCGGCCAGCTACAACATCCCTTTCCACCACATCCCCGTCACCGCCGCCACCAAGGCGCAGGCCGAGGCCAAGCAGTACGAGATCATCCAGGCCGAGGGGGCCGAACTGGTGGTGCTGGCGCGCTACATGCAAGTGCTGTCCAACGACCTGTGCACCAAGCTGTCGGGCCGCGCGATCAACATCCACCACAGTTTCCTGCCCAGCTTCAAGGGTGCCAAGCCCTATTACCAGGCGCATGACCGCGGCGTGAAGCTGATTGGCGCTACCGCCCACTACGTGACGGCCGACCTCGACGAGGGGCCGATTATCGAACAAGATGTTACAAGAGCGGATCACACGGATACCGTGGAAGATCTCACCGCCCGCGGGCGGGACACCGAAAGCCAGGTGTTGGCGCGCGCCGTGAAGTGGCACAGCGAGCACCGCGTGCTGCTCAACGGCCACAAGACCGTCGTCTTCCGCTGAACCCGCCTTGCCCCACACGCCGCCATGGCCACGCAATCCCTTTCCATCGCGGCCAAGGCGGCCCTGGACGCCGCCAGCCTGCGGCGCATCCCGCCCATCCAGTGCCTGCTGACCTTCGAGGCGCTGGCGCGCCTGCGCAGCGTGACGCAGACGGCCGATGAGCTGTGCGTCACCCCCAGCGCCGTAAGCCACCGCGTCAAGCAGCTGGAGCAGATCCTGGGCACGCGGCTGTTCGGGCGGGCCGACTTTTCCCTGACCACCGACGGCAGCGCCTATCTGGCCCATGTGCGCGAGGGGCTCACCGCGCTGCAGCGCTTCCCAGGCACGGCAGTGGCGCCGGGCAAGCGCCGGCTGAAGATCGCGGTCACTCCCACCTTCGCGCGCGCCTTGCTCATCCCGCGGCTGCGCCAGTTCACCGAGACCTACCCCGAGATCGACCTGGCCCTGCAGGTCTCCATCCCGCTGCTGGACGTGGTGGCGGAGGACGCGGACCTCGTCGTGCGCTACGGCCCCGGCCACTACGCCGACATGGAGCATGTGGAGATCGCACGGGACGTGCTCACGCCCCTGGCCTCGCCCGGCTTCGTGCGCGAGCATGGCCCCTTCGAGCGCCCCGAGGACCTGGAAGGCCTGCCCCTGCTGCGCAGCCCGCTGGAGCCCTGGCGCAGCTGGTTCGCAGCCGTGGGCCTGGCCTGGGCCGAACCCAACGAAGGCTCGCAATTCAACGACGTGGGCCTGATGTGCGACGCCGCCGCGGCGGGCATGGGCGTGGCCCCGGTACGGCTCAAGCTCGCCGCGCCCTGGCTGGACCAGGGCACACTGGTACGCCTGTTCGACACCGACGCCCCCAGCCCCTACGCGCACTACCTGTGCTGGCGCACCGGCACCATGGACCGCTGGGAATGCGCGGCCTTCGCGGACTGGCTGCGCCGCACGCTGGGGTAACCCCGCAAGCGGCGCGGCCGTGCGCAAGCCAATTTCCATAAGCCAAATCAGGCTCTAGCGCTTATCCATCAAGCGCCAGTAGCTATTAATAACGCAGCAATTGGCGCAACACGGCTCACGCCCGCCTGCAAGAAAACTCACGCCGCGCGCGCACGCCATGGCCTACAGTCACGCCATGCCCAGCCCCACATCCACCGAACGCGCCCAGCGCCAGGCCGAGGTCGTGCAGGCCCTGTCGGCCTGCGTGCCACAGCATGCGCTGCTCTGGCAGCCCGAGGACACCACGCCTTACGAATGCGACGGCCTCACGGCCTACCGCCAGCGCCCGCTGGTCGTGTGCCTGCCCGAGACGGAAGGCGAAGTGCAGGCCGTGCTGAAGACCTGCCACCGCCTGGGCGTGCCCGTGGTGGCGCGCGGCGCGGGCACGGGCCTGTCGGGCGGCGCCATGCCGCATGCCATGGGCGTGACGCTGTCGCTGGCCAAGTTCAACCGCATCCTGGACCTGGACCCGGTCGCCCGCACGGCGCGCGTGCAGTGCGGCGTGCGCAACCTGGCCATCAGCGAGGCCGCCGCGCCCTACAACCTGTATTACGCCCCTGACCCCAGCAGCCAGATCGCCTGCACCATCGGCGGCAACGTGGCCGAGAACTCCGGCGGCGTGCACTGCCTGAAGTACGGCCTGACGGTGCACAACGTGCTGCGCGTGCGCGGCTACACCATGGAGGGCGAGCCCATCACCTTCGGAGCCGAGGCGCTGGACGCGCCCGGCTACGACCTGCTGGCCGCCGTGATCGGCAGCGAGGGCATGCTGGCCGTGGCATTGGAGGTCACCGTCAAGCTGGTGCCCAAGCCGCAGTTGGCGCGCTGCATCATGGCCAGCTTTGACGACGTGCGCAAAGCCGGTGACGCCGTGGCCGCGGTGATCGCCGCCGGCATCATCCCCGCCGGGCTGGAGATGATGGACAAGCCCATGACCGCCGCCGTGGAGGACTTCGTCAAGGCCGGCTACGACCTGACGGCCGAGGCCATCCTGCTGTGCGAGTCCGACGGCACGCCCGAGGAAGTGGAGGAAGAGATCGCGCGCATGAGCGAGGTGCTGCGCGGCTCGGGCGCCACGGCCATCTCGGTCAGCACCAGCGAGGAAGAGCGCATGCGCTTTTGGAGCGGGCGCAAGAACGCCTTCCCCGCCAGCGGCCGCATCAGTCCCGACTACATGTGCATGGACTCCACCATCCCGCGCAAGCGCCTGGCGGACATCCTGCTCGCCATCCAGGAGATGGAGAAGAAATACCAGCTGCGCTGCTGCAACGTATTCCACGCGGGCGACGGCAACCTGCACCCGCTGATCCTGTTCGATGCCAACGACCCCGACCAGCTGCACCGCTGCGAGCTGTTCGGCGCCGACATTCTGGAAACCAGCGTGGCCATGGGCGGCACCGTGACGGGCGAGCACGGCGTGGGGGTGGAAAAGCTCAACTCCATGTGCGCGCAGTTCACCGTGGAGGAGAACGCGCAGATGTTCGCGCTCAAGGAGGCGTTCGACCCGCAGGGCCTGCTCAACCCCGGCAAGGTGATCCCGACGCTGAACCGCTGCGCCGAGTACGGCAAGATGCTGGTGCGCAACGGCAAGATGAGCCACGCCAACCTGCCGCGCTTCTGACGGCCACCACGTGCGCTCGCGCCCTGGGCTGACAGCGCGGCGCGCAACCAGGTGCCAGCATGGCGCTTTTACCCCTGACAAGGAGGTGCGCCATGCCCGTGTTGTCCCCGTTCCCGTTTCGACTTCCGCGCCGTCTGGCGCCGCTGGGTCTGTGTGCCCTGCTGGCCAGCGGCGCCAGCGCCGTGCAGGCGCAGGCCGACAGCGCGCCCCGCCCGGCCGTGCTGCCGCCCGTGCAGACGGCCGGCGCGCTGCACTACCAGTGCGGCGGCATCGGCACGGACGAATCCACCGCCATGCGCGCAGCCATGAAGGACTACCCCCTGTCGCTGCTGTTCGCGCGTGCCGATGGCGCCTACGAGGCCAACGTCGACGTGCGCATCACCCCGCAAGGCGGGGGCGACGCGATGCAACTGCGCGCCGGCGGCCCCGTGTGCCTGCTGCAACTGCCTGCGGGCAGCTACCGTGTGGAGGTACAGGGCGCCGGCCAGAACCACAGCCGCACCGTGCAGGTGGGCCGGACGCCGCAAACGCTGGATTTTCGGTTCTAAGCAAAATCGGGGCTTAGCGCTTATCCAGTAAGCGCTAGCAGCTACTAATTAGATAGCACTCACGGCCCGGCCACCGCCGCCCACAACGCGCCCGCGTGCGAGACGGCGAACAGCAGCAGCCCGATGCAGCCGCCCACCACGGTGCCGTTGATGCGGATGTACTGCAGGTCGCTGCCGATGTGCAGTTCCACCAGCCGCGCCATCTCCTGCGCGTCCCAGCGCTGCACCGTGGCGCGGATGTGTTCGGCCACCGACTGCGCCACATCGGGCGCAAAGGTGGCGGCCCACAGTTCCAGGCGCACGTTCAGGCGCACGCGCAGCGCCGCATCACCCGCGAGCGACAGCCCCAGCCACTGCCCCATGTCGGCCACGCGCGCGGACAATGCCGAGTCTTCGTTCATCAGATCGTCGCGCAGCTTCTGGCGCAGGTCGCTCCACAGATCGCGCACATAGCGGCCCAGCACCTCGTCGTTCTGCAGGTAGCCGCGCACCTCGTCGCCGCGGCGCGCCCAATCGGGGTCGGTCTGCAGGCGGGCGATGAGGCGCTGCACGGCGCCGTCCAGCGCCTCGCGCAGCTCGTGCTGCGGGTCCTCGGCCACCGCCTTGAGCAGGGTGTCCACGGCGTGCGTGATGGCCGAGGCGCCCTTGCCCGAGAGCCAATCGGTAGGCAGCACCTTCTGCTTGAGCGGATGCTCACGCTTGATCCACTGCAGCAGCGTGTCGGCCACGAAGGCGCGCGTGTCCTCGGATCGCACCATGCCGCCCAGGCGCTCCAGCAGGTCGTCCAGCAGCGCCTGGTGCCGGCCCTGGTAGGTGAGCGCGCCCAGCGCCGACGCCATGGAGCGCGACAGGTCGATCTTGCCCACCAGCGTGCGCGCGGCCTGGCTCAGGAAGGCCTGGATCTTCGCGTCCTCCACCGTGTCCAGCGCGGTCAGCGCCAGCCTGGCCACCTGCCTGCCCAGCAGGCGCGCGTTGGCCGGTGCCGTGAGCCACTGCGCCAGCATGTTGGCCGGATCGTGGCGGCGGATCATGGTCACGAGCGAAGGCGCGTCCAGGAATTTGTCGCGTACGAACACCGCCAGGTTGCCGCCGATGCGGTCCTTGTTGCGCGCAATGATGTCGGTGTGGCGCTGCACCAGCGGCAGCGGGATGCGCCGAAACAGCGCCGACACCGCAAACCAGTCGGCCAGGGCGCCCACCATGGCGGCCTCCGCCACGGCGCGCACGCAGGCCACGCCCAGACTGGGTGGAAAGAAATAGGTCAGCGCAAAGACGACGACCACTGCCAGCAGCAGGCCGGTGGCCTGGCGCTTGGCCCGGGACAGCTGGGAGGCGCGGCCCGCGAGCGCGGCCGGCTCGGCCGAAGCCGCGGCCTGCGCACCAGGCTCCAGGGGGGAAGCATGCATGCGGGAAAGCATAGCCGCGCACCGCGGCCCACGCCACCCCGCGGTTGTAGGAGATGGACGCTTTTGCGCCGCCGGCCAGCAGTCAGCGCGCCGGCGCGACCTGGTCCAGCGCCGCGGCCAGGTGGCCCACCGTGCGGTCCACGTTGTGCCACTTCTCCAGGCCGAACAGGCCCAGGCGGAAGGTCTGGAAGTCCGCACCCTCGCCGCATTGCAGCGGCACGCCCGAGGCGGTCTGCAGCCCCGCCTCGGCGAACTTCTTGCCGCTCTGGATGCCGGGGTCGGTGGTGTAGCTCACCACCACGCCCGGTGCCTCGTAGCCCGCAGCCGCCACGCTGGGAAAGCCCCGCGCCTGCAGCAGCGCGCGCACCTTGGCGCCGAGTGCGATCTGCTCGTCGCGCACCTTGGCAAAGCCGTAGTCGCGCGTTTCCAGCATCACGTCGCGCAGGCGCACCAGCGCATCGGTGGGCATGGTGGTGTGGTAGGCGTGCTGGCCCTTCTCGTAGCCCTCGGCGATCTGCATCCACTTCTTGAGGTCGCACGAGAAGCTGGAGCTCTGCGTCTGCTCGATCGCCTCGCGCGCGCGGGCCGACAGCATCACCATGGCGCAGCAGGGCGAGCCGCTCCAGCCCTTTTGCGGCGCGGAGATCAGCACGTCCACACCGGTCTTTTCCATGTCCACCCACATCGCGCCGGAGGCCACGCAGTCCAGCACGAACAGCGCGCCCACCTCGTGCGCGGCGTCGCTCACGGTGCGCAGGTAATCGTCGGGCAGCAGGATGCCACTGGCCGTCTCCACATGCGGGGCGAAGACCACCTTCGGCCGCTCGGCGCGGATGGCGGCGGCCACCTCGCTCGCCGGGCAGGGAGCCCAGGGCGCCTGTGGACCATCGCCCTGGCGGCGCGCCTGGCAGACCGCGGCACCACCGCCCAGCCCGCCGGCGTCGAAGATCTGGCTCCAGCGGTAGCTGAACCAGCCGTTGCGCACGATGAGCACCTTCTCGCGGTTGGCGAACTGGCGTGCCACGGCCTCCATGCCGAAGGTGCCGCTGCCGGGCACGAGCACCGCCGTGTGCGCGCGGTAGACCTCCTTGAGCGTCGACAGGATGTCCTGCATCACGCCCACGAAGCGGCGCGACATGTGGTTGAGCGCACGGTCGGTATAGACCACCGAGAATTCGAGCAGGCCATCGGGATCGACATCGGGCAGCAAACCGGGCATGAGGGAATCTCCGTCAAAACTAGGGCCTGTTCACACTATTTTTGCCAGTGCGAATGGCGTGAAAACCGCGCCAATCTAGGCGCGTGACGACGCCAAGGCCGGGGCCTTGGCTAGGAGGGCAACGACGAATGGCGCGGTTCTCACTCCGTTCCCTCCGGGTTGCGATCAAAAAGGGCCATTCGCGGCGTTGCCAAGCCTCGCTGGGGTAGCACCCCAGCTTCGTTTGGCGCCTTGCGCCTGGCCCTTTTTGATCGCAACGCATCTGGCAAAAATAGTGTGAACAGGCCCTAGAGGACGGCCAGCTTATCAGGCCGGGTAGTGGCGCGCACCGAAGATGCCGCTGCCCACGCGCACCATGGTGCTGCCGGCGCGCACCGCGGCCTCCAGGTCGCCGGTCATGCCCAGCGACAGGGTATCGACGGCCTCGAACCCTGGGCCACCCTGCGCGCGCAGGGTGTCGAACACCTGGCGCACGCGCAGCAGCACGGCCAGTTGCGCGGCCTCGTCGGGCACCGGGTCGGGAATGCTCATGACGCCGCGCAGCGTGAGCCGCGGCAGCGCTGCCACCGCCTGGGCCAGCGCCAATGCCTCCTCGGCCGGCACACCGGCCTTGGTGGCGCCACCATCCACGTTCACCTGGATACAGACCTGCAGCGCGGGCAGGTTGTCGGGACGTTGGTCGGACAGACGCTGCGCCGTCTTGGGGCGGTCCACCGTGTGCACCCAGTCGAAGTGCTGGGCCACCAGGCGGGTCTTGTTGCTCTGCACCGGGCCGATGCAGTGCCACTCCAGCGGCTGCGGCAGCCCGAGCGCCGCCACCAGAGCCATCTTTTCCACGGCTTCCTGAATGTAGTTTTCGCCAAACCGCCGCTGGCCCGCCAATGCCGCGTCACGCACGGCCTCGGGGCCGAAGGTCTTGGAAACCGCCAGCAGCGCCACGGCATCGGGTGGCCTGCCGGCCGCCGCGCAGGCGCGCGCGATGCGCTCCCGCACATTCTGGAGGTTGCTGGCAATCGTCGTCATAATGTTCGCCCAAGCGTATCAAACGATAAGAGGGAATCCGTGGACATCACCCAATTGCTCGCCTTCAGCGTGAAGAACAAGGCGTCCGACCTGCACCTTTCCGCCGGCCTGCCGCCCATGATCCGGGTCCACGGGGACGTACGCCGCATCAACGTCGATGCACTGGACCACAAGACCGTCCACGCCATGGTGTACGACATCATGAGCGACGCCCAGCGCAAGACCTACGAAGAGTTCCTGGAAGTGGACTTTTCCTTCGAGATCGACGGCCTGGCGCGCTTTCGCGTCAACGCGTTCAACCAGAACCGTGGCGCGGCCGCGGTGTTCCGTACCATTCCGAGCAAGATCCTGACGCTGGAGCAGCTCAACGCGCCGCGCATTTTTGCCGACCTGGCGCTCAAGCCACGCGGCCTGGTGCTGGTGACGGGCCCCACAGGTTCGGGCAAGTCCACCACCCTGGCGGCCATGGTCAACTACCTCAACGAAAGCGAGTACGGCCACATCCTCACCATCGAGGATCCGATCGAGTTCGTGCACGAGTCCAAGAAGTGCCTGGTCAACCAGCGCGAAGTGGGGCCGATGACGCTGTCGTTCGCCGCGGCCCTGCGCTCAGCGCTGCGCGAGGACCCGGACGCCATTCTGGTGGGCGAAATGCGCGACCTGGAAACCATCCGCCTGGCCATGACCGCCGCCGAGACCGGCCACTTGGTGTTCGGCACGCTGCACACGTCCAGCGCCGCCAAGACCATCGACCGGATCATCGACGTCTTCCCCGCTGAAGAAAAGGAAATGGTGCGCGCGATGTTGTCGGAGTCGCTGCAGGCGGTGATCTCGCAGACGCTGTGCAAGACCAAGGACGGCTCGGGCCGCGTGGCGGCGCACGAGATCATGCTGGGCACGAGCGCCATCCGCAATCTGATCCGCGAGGCCAAGGTGGCGCAGATGTACTCCACCATCCAGACCAGCAACAGCGTCGGCATGCAGACGCTGGACCAGAACCTCTCCGACCTGGTGCGCCGCAACATCATCAGCCCGGCCGAGGCGCGCAGCAAGGCCAAGATTCCCGAGAACTTCCCCGGCTGACCCCCTCCAAGGCGGGCCCGCACACTTTTTCACTACCAGGCTCGTTGGTACACGAGCCCGCATCGGAGCCCCATCATGAAAGGCATTCTCGGCCTGCTCAAGTCCAAAAACCGCAAGTCCGGCGAGGAGAGCACCGACTCGGTGTTCTTCACCACCGCATTTGCCGGCCAGGGCGTGGAGCAATCACAACTGGTCCCCTGGGAGGCGCGCGCCGTCGAAGTCGATGCCAAGCGCCTGCCCCAAAGCCGTGGCGGCAGGCTGCTGCAGTCGCTGTGGAGCAAGGACAAGTACATGGCGCACCTGGACCACGACGCCGTGGAACGCATGGAGCGCTTCTTCGAGTTCGCCTCCGTTGCGCCCAACCGCGACCTGATCCGCCAGGACGAATACGGCAACTTCATGGTCGTGCTGCTCACGGGCACCATCGCCGTGGACCGTGTCCAGCCCTGGGGAGAGCAACTGCGCCTGGCCGAGACGCGGCCCGGCGATATCCTGGGCGAGATGTCGCTGCTGGACAGCGGCATCCGTTTTTCGGCGTGCACCACGCTCACGGAATGCGAGATCGCGGTGCTCAGCGCCGAGGCGCTGGATGAGATGATGGCCCACGACCCGCAACTGGCCGCCAGCCTGGTGGCCCTGCTGGCGCGCAAGCTGTCGCAGCGCCTGCGCGTGGTGAGCGCGCGTCTGAGTGAAAATCAACGCTGAACAGCCCGGCACAACAACACAAGGCTGACGACCAAGGGGGTATGGGATGGAACGGGATCAGGCGAGCAAATTCATCAACGATCTGCTCAAGCTGATGGTCAGCCGCGGGGGGAGCGACCTTTTCATCACGGCGGAGTTTCCGCCGGCGATCAAGGTCGACGGCAAGGTCACCAAGGTCTCTCCCCAGCCTCTGACGCCCAACCACACGCTCACGCTGGCGCGCGCCATCATGAGCGACAAGCAGGTGGCCGACTTCGAGCGCACCAAGGAGTGCAACTTTGCCATCTCGCCCGCGGGCGTGGGCCGGTTCCGCGTGAACGCCTTCGTGCAGCAGGGCCGCGTGGGCATGGTGCTGCGGACGATTCCGCTCACGCTGCCCACCATCGACGGCCTGGGCGTTCCGCAGGTGCTCAAGGAAGTCACCATGACCAAGCGCGGACTGTGCATTTTGGTCGGCGCGACGGGCTCGGGCAAGTCCACCACGCTGGCCGCCATGCTGGACTGGCGCAACGAGAACTCCTTCGGCCACATCATCACGGTGGAAGACCCGGTGGAATTCGTGCATCCGCACAAGAACTGCGTGATCACGCAGCGCGAGGTGGGCCTGGACACCGACAGCTGGGAGGCGGCCCTCAAGAACACGCTGCGTCAGGCGCCGGACGTGATCCTGATGGGCGAAATCCGCGACCGCGAGACCATGGAGCACGCCGTGGCGTTTGCCGAAACCGGCCACCTGTGCCTGGCCACGCTGCACGCCAACAGCGCCAACCAGGCACTGGACCGGATCATCAACTTCTTCCCCGAGGAGCGGCGCGCCCAGCTGTTGATGGACCTGTCGCTGAACCTCAAGGCACTGGTCTCGCAGCGCCTGATTCCCAAGCAGGACGGCAAGGGGCGCGCGGCTGCCGTCGAGGTGATGCTGAACACGCCGCTGATCGCCGACCTCATCTTCAAGGGCGAGGTGGCCGAGATCAAGGAAATCATGAAGAAGAGCCGCAACCTGGGCATGCAGACCTTCGACCAGGCACTGTTCGACCTGTTCGAGGCCAACGTGATCAGCTATGAGGATGCCCTGCGCAACGCCGACTCGGTGAACGACCTGCGCCTGCAGATCAAGCTCAGCAGCCAGCGTGCCAAGACGACGGACCTGGCCTCGGGCACCGAGCATTTCGCCATCGTCTGATACCCCCACACTCGCCCCACCCGGCCCGCCCCTGCGGGCCTCTCTTTTTGACGGAGCCCAACCCATGAGCAGCAGCATCAATCCCCGCACCTACGATCCGGTCCCCGCACGCCGCGTGGCCTTCCTGGGCTTGGGCGTCATGGGCTACCCGATGGCGGGGCACTTGGCATCGGCGGGCCATACCGTGACGGTGTACAACCGTACCGCTACGAAATCAGAAGCATGGTGCGCTGAATTCAAGGGCGTTGCAACCGTAAAACATGCCAAGACGCCGCGCGAGGCCGCACAAGGCGCGGACATCGTGTTTTGCTGCGTGGGCAATGACGACGACCTGCGCTCCGTGGTGCTCGGGGCCGACGGCGCGTTCGCCGGCATGCAGCAGGGTGCGGTCTTCGTGGACCACACCACGGCATCCGCGGCGGTGGCGCGCGAACTCTATGGCGCCGCCCGCACGCTGGGCCTGCAGTTCATCGACGCGCCGGTCTCCGGCGGGCAGGCCGGCGCGCAAAACGGGCAACTGACCGTAATGTGCGGCGGCGACGCTGCAGCCTTCGATGCCGTACGCCCCACGGCGATGGCCTTCTCGCGCGCGTTCACCCGCATTGGCGACAGCGGCGCCGGCCAACTGGCCAAGATGGTCAACCAGATCTGCATTGCCGGCCTGGTGCAGGGTCTGTCCGAGGCGATCGCCTTCGGCCAGCACGCGGGCCTGGACATGCCGCTGGTGCTCGACGTGATCGGCAAGGGCGCTGCCCAGAGCTGGCAGATGGACAACCGCGGCAAGACTATGGTGGAGGGCCGTTTTGACTTCGGCTTTGCCGTGGACTGGATGCGCAAGGACCTGGGGCTGGTGCTCGACGAAGCCAAGCGCAACGGTGCGCGTCTGCCGGTCACGGCGCTGGTGGACCAGTTCTATGCCGACGTGCAGCTTGCCGGCGGCAACCGCTGGGACACGTCCAGCCTGATCACCCGCCTGGCGCCCAAAAAAGACTGAGGCCCCAGGCGCACTGCCCGCGCAGGGCGGGCAGTGGTTCAATCGCCTGTCACAAGGCGCGGATGGTGCCGACTTGTTCGGCGCGAGCAGCCCGTGCTCAGGGCTTGACTGGCTGCGCCGCCGCGGCGGGGTCCTGCGAGACGGGCGCGGGCTGCTGCGCCGCGCCACCGCGGATCAGTTCCTCTTCGGAGATCACCTCGAACACGCGCACGACCTTGCGTACGCCATCCACGCCGCGCGCGATCTCCGCGGAGCGCTTGGCTTCGCGCTGCGTGACACGGCCCATCAGGTACACCACGTCGCGCTCGGTGACGACCTTGAACGCATTGGCAGACAGGTCCTTGGCGTCCACGAGGCTCGCGCGCACCTTGGTCGAGATGAAGGCGTCGCGCGAGCGCTGCGTCAGCGAGGACGCGGGCATCACGCCCAGGTCGTTGACCACCGAGCGCACGTTGTCCACGCCTTGCGCGATCTGCTCCACCTTCTGGCCGTCGGCGGCCGTGGGCACTTCGCCCGTCAGCAGCACCTGGCGGTTGTAGCTGGTCACGTTCACGTGCACGCGGTCGCCCAGGGTCTCACGGATGCGGCTGGCGGTGCGCATCTCGATGCCTTCGTCCTCCACCTGGGTGCCGGTGGTGCGCCGGTCGGTCGCCATCAGGGTGCCGACCACGGCACCGCCGCCGATGACCAGCGGCGCGCAGCCGGCGAGGCTGCCGGCCAGGGCCGCGGCAGCGAGCGCGGCGCTAGAAATTCGCAGCAGGGGAAATGTCATAGAGGAATCTCCTGTTCTCCAAGTAACTGGGCGTCCACGCCGTCGCACAGGCAGTGCAGCACCAGCGCATGCACCTCGCGTACACGGGCGGCTCGGTCGTGCGGCACGCAGATCTGGACATCGGTCTCGTGCAGCAGCGCGCCCAACGCCCCGCCGTCGCGGCCACACAGGGCGACCACGGTCATGTCCCGCTCATGGGCGGCCTGCACGGCCTGCAGCAGGGCTGGCTCGTTGCCGCCGATGGTGATGACCAGCAGCAGATCTCCTGCCTGCCCCAGGGCGCGCACCTGGCGCGCCAGCACGGCGCTGTCCGCTACGGCGCTGGTGCCGGTGGCCAGGGCATCGGGCAGCAGGGCCAGCGCCGCCAGTTCGGGCCGGTCGCGCTCGAAACCGGCCACGCAAAAGGCCGCGAACTGCAGGGCCTGCGCGGATGAAGGGCCGCTACCACAGGCCAGCACCTTGGCGCCGTTGGTCACACAAGCCCAGATGGCCTGCACGGCTGCGCTGATGGGATGGCTGAGCGCCTGGGCCGACTGGTATTTCAGGTCGGCGCTGTCGATGAAATGCTGTTGGATGCGTTGCTCAAGCATGGGCCGTGAATGATACCTGGGGGTATCGCGGCGCCTGTAGCAAACGGTAGGCCGCGCGCTACGCGGCGTCGAATGCGCCGCGCAGCCACTGCAGCCGGTCGCCCTCGATGAGCACCGCATCGAAGCGGCATGGCGGCGGTGCGGGCCAGCGCAGCAGGTAGTGCTGCGCGGCAAAGACGATGCGCCGCTGCTTGGCCACGCCGATGCTGCCGCCCGCGCCGCCGTAGGCGCTGGCGCCGCGGCTGCGCACCTCCACGAACACCAGCGTGCCGTCGCGCTCGCGCAGGATCAGGTCGATCTCTCCGCCGCCGCGCCCCGGCGTCCGATAATTGCGCTCCACCAGCGCCAGGCCCGCCGCCGTGAGATGGGCCAGCGCGCGGTCTTCCCCCGCCTGCCCCGCGGCGCGCGTGGTGCGCGCGGGCGCACTGCCATTCACCTTCTTGCCGAGGAATCCCATTGAGCGCCTCTTTTGCCTCTGCCTTGAGCGCCGCGCGCGATGCGGCGGCCGCGCAGCATTATCCGCAGGGCGCCCTGTACGTGGTCGCCACGCCCATCGGCAACCTGGCCGACATCACACTGCGTGCGCTGCACGTGCTGCAACTGGCCGACACGCTGGCGTGCGAGGACACGCGCCACACCCAGTCGCTGCTGCGCGCCTACGGCATCGACAAGCCCTCCGACCGCCTGCTGGCGCTGCACCAGCACAACGAGGCGCAGGCCGCGCAGATGGTGGTGCAGCAACTGCAGGCCGGCCAGCGCGTGGCATACGTGAGCGACGCCGGCACGCCCGGAGTGAGTGATCCCGGCGCGCGCCTGGTGGCGGCCGTGCAGGCCGCGGGGCTGCGCTGCATTCCCTTGCCGGGGGCCAGCAGCGTGACGAGCGCGCTGAGCGTCGCGGGCGCGGTGGCTCCCACCGCCGACAGCGGCGGCTTCCTGTTCGCGGGCTTTCTGCCGCCCAAGGGCGCCGAGCGCACGGCCGCGGTGCAGCGCCTGGCGGCCGAGCCGCGCTGCGTGGTACTGCTGGAGGCGCCGCACCGCATCGCTGCGCTGGCCGACACGCTGGCGGACCTGGGCGAGCGGCCGGTGACACTCGCGCGCGAACTCACCAAGCAGTTCGAGGAAGTCTCCACGCATCCCGCGCGGGAGCTGGCCGCCTGGCTGGCCGGCGCTCCCCAGCGGGTCAAGGGCGAGTTCGTGGTGCTGCTGCACCCGCTGGCGGCCACGCAGGGCGACGGTGCGGAGGCCGAGCGCGTGCTGCGCCTGCTGCTGGACGAGCTGCCGACCAAGACCGCGGTGAAACTGGCGGCCGACATCGCGCACGCCTCGCGCAACACGCTGTACGAGCGCGCGCTGCAGATCAAGCGGGACGCAGAGGCCGCGGGCGAACACGGCTGAATCGCGCCGGCGCCCCGGTGCCGGCAGCGCCAGCGCCCCATCCGACCGACATGCGCCACGGGCACGGCGCCGCTGCATGGTCGGCGCGGGCACGCCCCTCATTTCAAGCCGAATTGACCTCCAGCGCTCATCCATCAAGCGCAAGGTGCTATCAATTTGATAAAAATACACCAATGATGGCCAGGCCATCGCGGGCCATCGCGGGCCATCGCGGGCCAGCGCCCGGGCCTACCGCCCCGCGCTGCGCGGCAGGCCGAACGCCAGCGCCCCCAGCGCGCCCTGCGCCAGCCCGTAGACGCCATAGACCACGCCCACGCCCACGGCGGCGGACGCGGCCACGCCGAAGGGGGCCAGCGCGGCCACGGCGGCCGCCTCGCGCGTGCCCCAGCCGCCCACGCTCACCGGCAGCGCCGCCATCAGGAACACGGGCGCGATCGCCCAGGCCCACACGCTGGCCGGCAGCGCCACGCCCAGTGCCAGCCCGCCCCCCGCCAGCGCTGCGGCCGACAGCAGTTGCACCGCCGCCGATGCCCCGGCCTGCCAGACCAGTTGACGCGGGAAGTCGGGGCGCGTTGCGGCTTCACGCAGCGGCGCGAGCCAGCCGCCCGCAAACCGGCGGCTGCGCAGCAGCGCAGGCAGGCACCACGGCAGCGCCAGCCACAGCAGCGTGCCCACAAGCATCAGCGCGATGAAAAGCCCCCTTGGCAACCGCAGCCAGGGCGCCAGCACGTCGGCACAGGCGGCAGCGCCCAGGCCGCCGATGGCGCACAGCATCCACAGGCCGCTCAGCCGGTCCAGCACCACCGACCAACTGGAGGCCGCCGTGTCCTGACCGGCACCACGCAGTACCACGGCGCGGTACACGTCGCCCCCCACCACGGCCCCCGGCAGCAACGCATTCAGGCCGATGGCCTGGAAGTACCAACGGCAGGCATCGCGCGTGCTCGCGTTGGCGCCTAGCCACCGCGCCAATGCCCGCCAGCGCAGCGCCGAGACGAGGTTGGAAGCGATGCCCGCCAGCAGGCCCGCCAGCAGCCACCCTGGCTGGGCCTGGCGCAGTTGGCCCCACACGCGGGCCGGATCGGCCAGCGCCACCACCGCGCCCAGCAGGGCCAGGCCCACCAGGCCGCGCAGCAGGGCCTTGAACGGACGTTTCACGCTATCTTATTAGTAGCTGCTTGCGCTTGCTGGTCGGGCGCTGCAGGCATATTTACTCTTGAATCCGGCACATATTCCTGCGCATGGAACTGCGGTGCCCCGCCGGCCTCGTGGTAGATGCGCATCAGCAGCTCGCCGATCAGGCCCGCCACTACCATCTGCACGCCCATCAGCACCAGCATGACGCCGGCAAGCAGCAGTGGCCGGCCGCCGATGTCCTCGCCCAGCACTTTTTGCAGCAGCAGCCAGGCCAGGATCAGCACGCCCGGCGCAGCCAGCCACAGCCCCAGCCCGCCGAAGGCATGCAGCGGGCGCTGGCGGTAGCGCATGAAGAAGACGATGAGGATCAGGTCCAGGATGACGCGGAAGGTGCGGTCGATGCCGTACTTGGACACGCCGCGCGTGCGCGCATGGTGGCGCACCGGCACTTCCGTGATGCGCGCGCCCGCCTCCTTAGCCAGCGACGGGATGAAGCGGTGCAGCTCGCCGTAGAGGCGGATGCAGTCGATGATGGGCCGGCGGTAGGCCTTGAGCGCGCAGCCGTAGTCGTGCAGGTGCACGCCCGTGGCGCTGGAGATCAGCCGGTTGGCGATGCGCGAGGGCAGCTTGCGCGACAGCTCCGCGTCCTGCCGGTCCTTGCGCCAGCCGCTGACCATGTCCACGCTGGAGTCTGTCTCCAGGCGCTCCAGCAGCAGCGGAATGTCGCCGGGTTCGTTCTGCAGGTCGGCATCCAGCGTCACCACATAGCGGCCGCGCACGCGATCGAAACCCGCCTGCAGGGCACTCGACTGGCCGTAGTTGCGTGCCAGGAACACCGGGCGCAACCAAGGACGCGTGGCCGCCAGTTCACGCAGCATGTCGGCGCTGCCGTCGCGCGAGCCGTCGTCCACCGCCAGCAGTTCGAAGCTGAGCGGCTGCGCGGACATCGCCTGCGCGATGCGCTCCACGAGGTCGGGCAGGTTCTCGACCTCGTTGTAGATCGGCACCACGATGGAGACGTCGGGCGCTGGAGTAGGGGCGGTGTTCATCAAGGAAACAGTTGTAGCGGGATAATGGCTGCGATTGTGCCTCGCGCGCCCCCGCGCGTTCGCGCCCGCCGGACGCACACGGTGCGCTACTTTCCCCTTGCCCCATGACCGCCTCCACCGCGCCCCGCGCGCTTTCGTCCCGCCTTCCCTGGACCCACCCGCTGTTCTGGTTCGCGGCCATCTCGCTGGCGCACGTGGCCATGCGCCTGCTCGCTTCGCCCGCGCTGAAGTGGGATGAGGCCGAGCAGATTCTGTGGACCCAGGAGCTGGCACTGGGCTACGGCCCGCAGCCGCCGCTGTACACCTGGCTGCAATGGGCGATGAACCAGGTGTTCGGCCCCAGCGTACTGGCGCTGTCGCTGCTCAAGCATGGGCTGCTGGCGCTGACGTATTCGCTCATGTACCTGGCCGGGCGGGAACTGCTGGACGAGCGGGGGGCCTTCTGGGCGTCGGCCAGCATGGTGCTGATGCCCGCGCTGGGCTGGTATTCGGTCCGCGACCAGACCCATACCATCCTCGTCACGGCGATGGCCTGTGGCGCGTGGTGGCTGCTGCTGCGCATCGTGCGGCGCCCCCGGCCGCTGGACTTTGCCTTGTTGGGGCTGGTGTGCGGCTTCGGCATGCTGGGCAAGTACAGCTTCGCGCTGGTGGCGGGCGCCATGCTGCTGGCGGCGCTGTCGGTACCCGAGGCGCGCCGCGCGCTGCTGTCGCGCGGCTGGTGGTGGGCGCCCCTGGTGGGCCTGCTGGTCGTGCTGCCGCATGTGGCATGGCTGCTGTCACACCTCACCGAGGCGACGTCCGGCACCATCAGCAAGATGAACATCCAGCCTGAAAACGGGCTGGTCAAGGGCCTGCTGAGGCTGCTGGAGGGTGTGGTCCCCAGCACGCTGCTGCTGTGGGCGCTGTTCGCGTTGTGGGCTTTCCGTTCGGCCTGGTGGCAGCGGCCGCTGGCGCCGGTGTCGCCGCCGATGCACCGCGTGTTCGTGCGCTACCTGGGCCTGGTGTTGCTGGCGCTGGCCGGCATGGTGGTGTTTGCAGGCGTGAGCAACTTCAAGGGCCGCTGGATACTTCCACTGCTGTGTATGGCACCCCTGGCCGCCTTCTCTGCGCGGCCCGAATTGCAACACCACCCGCGTGCACGGCGCTACACGATCGCCGTGGCCACGATGGCCGTCATCCTGCTGGTCGCTGCCGGCATACGCCCCTGGTTCAGCGGGCTGCGCGGCGAGGTGGATGAGCTGAACCACCCGTCCATCGAACTGGCGGACGCCCTGCGCGCCGCGGGCTATGACGGCACCAGTCCCATCGTCGCGTCCGACCATATGCTGGCCGGCATGCTGCGGGTGCGCTTTCCCGACGCGTTTGTGGACGCCTGTGCGCCGGGCGAAGACGAGGTCCCGACCTGTGTCGCCGACCATTTGCGCCGCAGCGTGCAGCGGGGGCAAGGCCTGCTGTTGATTTCACGCACCGACTACATTCCGTCGAGCTGGTGGGATCAGGCCCAGGCCCGCATCGCGCCGCGTGCGCTGCAGTCCATCCACCTGCCCTTCCACATGGTGCGCGCGAGCACACCCCTGGCCCATTACGAATACATCTGGAGCCCACGCGGCACACAACCATGAGCGTCACCCTGGTCACCGGCTGCGCCGGCTTCATCGGCATGCATTGCGCGCAGCGGCTGCTGGAGCGCGGCGAACGGGTGGTGGGCATCGATAACCTCAATGCCTACTATGACGTCGGCCTGAAGCACGCGCGCCTGGGCCGCTTGCACGGTCAGGGCGACTTCACTTTCGAGCAGATCGATGTCGCCGACCGCGACGCCATGCATGCGCTGTTTGCGCGGGTGCGTCCCCATCGGGTGTTGCATCTGGCGGCACAGGCCGGCGTGCGCTACTCCATCGACCAACCCGACGATTACACCGACTCCAATCTCCTGGGCTTCGGCAACATCCTGCAGGGCTGCCGCGCACAGCAGGTGGAGCACCTGGTGTTTGCCAGCAGCTCCAGCGTGTACGGAGGCAACGCGAAGTTGCCGTTCTCCGAGCGCGACGCGGTGGACCATCCCGTCAGCTACTACGCGGCGACCAAGAAGGCCAATGAGGTCATGGCGCATGCCTACGCGCACCTGTACGGCATTCCGACCACGGGCCTGCGGTTTTTCACGGTGTATGGGCCATGGGGGCGGCCCGACATGGCGCTCTTCAAGTTCACCCGCGCCATGCTTGCGGGCGAGACGATCGACGTCTACGGCGAAGGTCAGTTGGTGCGTGACTTCACCTACATCGACGACATCGTCGAGGGCGTATTGCGCGTACTCGACAAGCCCGCCACGCCCGACGCCGCATTCGATCCACTGTCGCCGTCGCCCGGCTCGGGCCTCGCGCCCTACCGTATCTTCAATATCGGCAACAGCGCTCCTACGCTGCTCATGGACTACATCCATGCACTGGAGGAGGCGCTGGGGATGGTCGCCCTCAAGCGCATGCTTCCACTACAGCCCGGCGACATGCACAGCACGGCGGCCGACATGTCGGCGCTGGCTTCCTGGGTCGGCTTTGCCCCCCATACGCCCGTGCGGGACGGCGTGGCGCGCTTCGTCCACTGGTACAAGGACTTCTACCCATCATGAAAGTTACGGTTTTTGGCACCGGCTATGTCGGCCTGGTGCAGGGTGCAGTGCTGGCCGACGTCGGCCACGATGTGATCTGCGTGGACGTCGATGCCGCCAAGGTGGCCGCGCTGCAGGCAGGCCATATCCCCATCCACGAGCCGGGGCTGGAGCCCCTGGTGCAGGCCAACCAGGCGGCAGGCCGCCTGCGCTTCACTACTGACGCCGCTCAGGGCGTGGCCCATGGGGAGCTGATCTTTCTCGCCGTCGGCACCCCGCCCGATGAGGACGGCAGCGCCGACCTGCAACATGTGTTGGCCGTCGCGCGCACCATCGCGACCCACATGACCGAGCCGAAGACCATCGTCAATAAATCCACCGTCCCCGTAGGCACGGCCGACAAGGTCGCCGATACCGTACGCAAGGTGCTGGAGACGCGGGGCGTGGCCTTGGCGTTCGAGGTGGTGTCCAACCCCGAATTCCTCAAGGAAGGCGCTGCCGTCGCCGATTGCAAGCGGCCCGACCGTATCGTCATCGGTACACGCGCACCCCAGGCCGAGCGCCAATTGCGCGAGCTGTATGCGCCTTTCAATCGCAACCACGACCGCATCGTAATGATGGATGTGCGCAGCGCCGAACTGACGAAGTACGCCGCCAACGCCATGCTGGCCACCAAGATCAGCTTCATCAATGAAATGGCCAACCTGGCCGAGCAACTGGGTGCGGACATCGAAGACGTGCGCCGCGGGCTCGGAAGTGACCCGCGCATTGGCTACCACTTCATCTATCCCGGCGTGGGCTACGGCGGGAGCTGCTTTCCCAAGGACGTCAAGGCCCTCATCCACACGGCCCAGTCCATTGGCTTCACCCCCGATCTACTTCTGGCGGTCGAAAGCCGCAATGACGCGCAGCGGCAGTTGCTGGCGCGGCGCATCATTGCGTACTACGGCGGCAGCCTGCGCGGCAAGACCATCGCGGTCTGGGGGCTGGCCTTCAAGCCAGAAACCGATGACATGCGCGAAGCGCCCAGCCGTTACCTCCTACAGAGCCTGTGGGCGGCAGGCGCCCAGGTGCGCGCCCACGACCCGGCCGCCATGGACGAGGCCCGGCGCATTTTTGGAGAGCGTGACGACCTGGTGCTGTGCGGCAGTCCCACCGAGGCATTGGAAGGAGCGGACGCGTTGGCCATCGTGACGGAATGGAAAATCTTCCGCGTGCCCGACTTTGCGCAGATGGCCCATGCGCTCCACGACCGTATGGTCTTTGACGGACGCAACCTCTATGACCCCGAGACCATTACGCGCTTCGGCCTGGGGTACGTATCAATAGGACGCGCGCCAGTCGTCGGCATGTCCTGAAACCCAACCACGTGGGGGACCTAAGACAACAGAGGGCCGTTTCCGTCCGCCCTCGGGTCCCGCGCGCCGCAGATTCAAGAAGCGGAGCAGCCTGAACAAAAACAAAAAGGCCCACCGAAGTGGGCCTTTTTTTGACTGTCAGTATTTGGTTGCGCGAGAAGGATTTGAACCTCCGACCTTTGGGTTATGAGCCCAACGAGCTACCAGACTGCTCCATCGCGCGGTAGACAGAAATTATAACCTATATTTAAGCTTCCGTGGAAGAAACTTCAGGCGTCTCAGAACGATCAACCAGTTCGACGTACGCCATGGGCGCGTTGTCGCCCACCCGGAAGCCCATCTTCAGAATGCGGGTGTAGCCGCCGGGACGCGTCTTGAAACGCGGACCCAGGTCGTTGAACAGCTTCGTCACGCTGTCACGATCACGCAGGCGATTGAAAGCCAGGCGGCGATTCGCAACGGAATCTTCCTTGGCCAGGGTGATCATGGGTTCGATCACGCGGCGCAGTTCCTTGGCCTTGGGCAATGTGGTCTTGATGGCCTCGTGCTCGATGAGCGAGTTCATCATGTTCTGCAGCATCGCGAGGCGGTGCGAGCTGGTGCGATTGAGTTTACGGAGACCGTGTCCGTGGCGCATGGTGCTTTCCTTTGATGTAATTAAATCGGGCAGCCGTATCAGGTACTGCCCGAGGCACTGGCTCTTTTCAGAGAGCCTAAGATTATAACTTAACGCTTGTCGAGCCCTGCCGGAGGCCAGTTCTCGAGCTTCATACCGAGGGTCAGGCCGCGCGAAGCGAGCACTTCCTTGATCTCGTTGAGCGACTTGCGACCCAGGTTCGGCGTCTTCAGCAGTTCATTCTCGGTTCGCTGAATCAGATCACCGATGTAATAGATGTTCTCCGCCTTGAGGCAGTTGGCGGAGCGAACGGTGAGTTCCAGTTCGTCCACAGGACGCAGCAGGATCGGATCGAAGGTCGCAGCGCCGCGAGAGCTTGCCGGCGCATCGAAAGCTGCCAACTCACCGCCTTCCAGCTGCGCGAACACTGCCAGTTGTTCCACCAGAATCTTGGCGGAAGCGCGGACCGCGTCCTCGGCAGTAATAGCGCCGTTGGTTTCGATCTCGACGACGAGCTTATCCAGGTCCGTGCGCTGTTCCACACGCGCGCTCTCGACGGTATAGCTCACGCGTTTCACCGGCGAGAAGGAAGCATCCAGCACGATACGGCCAATGGACTTCGTCGCCTCGTCCGCGTAGCGGCGCAGGTTGCCGGGCACGTAGCCGCGGCCCTTCTCCACCTTGATCTGCATGTCCAGCTTGCCGCCCGCAGACAGCGTGGCAATGACGTGCTCGGGGTTCACGATTTCAACGTCGTGCGGCGTCTGGATGTCGCGCGCCGTGACGACGCCTTCGCCATCCTTGCGCAGGCTCAGCGTGACTTCGTCACGGTTGTGCAGCTTGAACACCACCCCCTTGAGGTTCAGCAGGATGTTGACCACATCCTCCTGAACGCCGTCAATGGACGAGTATTCGTGCAAGACACCGGCAATCGTCACCTCCGTTGCTGCGTAACCCACCATGGAAGAGAGCAGTACACGGCGAATGGCATTGCCCAGCGTGTGCCCGTAACCGCGCTCAAAAGGCTCCAACGCCACCTTGGCACGGTTGGGGCCAAGTTGCTCGACATTGATTGCCTTGGGTTTCAGCAAATTGGTTTGCATGCAGACTTCCTCTCAATACCCCCAGCTCGTTACACCGGTAAGGCTGGTGAAGCGCCTAAACCGCGATGCCTCGCGGTTCAGGGACGATTTCGGCTAACTTAAAGCTATGGTTTAACGCGAGTACAACTCAACGATCAGGGATTCGTTGATGTCTGCACCGAACTCATCGCGATCCGGGACCTTCTTGAAGGTACCTTCTACCTTGTCGGCATTCACTTCGACCCAAACGGGCATGCCCACCTGCTGCGCCAGTTGCAAGGCTTCAACAATACGTGCTTGCTTCTTGGATTTTTCGCGTACCGCAACCACGTCGCCGGCCTTGACCAGATAGGATGCGATGTTGACGCTTTGACCATTCACCGTGATGGCCTTGTGGGACACGAGCTGACGCGCTTCGGCACGGGTCGAGCCGAAGCCCATGCGGTACACCACGTTATCCAGGCGGCACTCGAGCAGGCCGAGCAAATTAGCGCCCGTATTGCCCTTGAGGCGTTCAGCGGCCTCGAAATAGCGGCGGAACTGCTTTTCCAGCACGCCATACATGCGCTTGACTTTCTGCTTTTCGCGCAGTTGCAGACCATAGTCTGACGTACGCGCACCGGAAGTACGGCCATGCTGGCCTGGCTTCGAATCAAACTTGGCCTTGTCCGCGATAGAGCGGCGTGCGCTCTTCAGGAACAGGTCGGTGCCTTCGCGGCGGGAGAGTTTGGCCTTGGGGCCGAGATAACGTGCCACTTTTTATATCCTTGAATCGACTGCCGCAGCGGACTGCGGGAGCCACCATCGCGCCAGGCGATCGGTGGCGGTGGGCTTATGAAACCAATTAAATACGGCGGCGTTTCTGGGGACGGCAACCGTTGTGGGGCACAGGCGTCACATCCGAGATGGAGGTGATGCGGATGCCGAGAGCGCCCAGCGCGCGCACCGAGGATTCGCGGCCAGGACCGGGACCCTTGATTTCGACATCGAGGTTCTTGATGCCTTGTTCAATGGCTGCGCGACCGGCCACTTCCGATGCCACCTGAGCAGCAAAAGGAGTCGACTTGCGCGAACCCTTGAAACCCTGGCCACCAGAAGAAGCCCAGGACAGAGCGTTGCCTTGGCGATCGGTGATCGTAATGATCGTGTTGTTGAAGGAGGCGTGCACGTGGGCGATGCCGTCCGAAATGTTCTTGCGAACCTTCTTGCGCACACGTTGCGCGGCATTATTGGCAGGAGATTTAGCCATAGTGATCTTTCAGAATCTTACTTCTTGAGTGCCGCTGCACCCTTGCGCGGGCCCTTGCGGGTGCGTGCGTTGGTGCGCGTGCGCTGACCACGCATCGGCAGACCGCGACGATGACGGAAACCGCGATAGCAACCAATGTCCATCAGTCGCTTGATGTTCATCGTGGTCTCACGGCGCAGGTCACCTTCGATGGTGAACTGAGCGATCTGGTCGCGAATCTTCTCCAGATCGGCATCGGTCAATTCCTTGACCTTCTTGGAATAAGCAATTCCGCATGCCTCGCAAATCTTGCGAGCACGGGTACGCCCGATCCCGTAGATGGCCGTCAGGCCAATCTCGGTGTGCTGATGGGGCGGGATATTGATACCAGCAATACGTGCCATGTTCGTCCTCTAATACTTCCCAATCAACCTTGGCGCTGCTTGTGGCGCTGATCCGTGCAGATCACGCGCACAACGCCCTTGCGGCGGATGATTTTGCAGTTACGGCAAATTTTCTTGACCGAAGCCGAAACCCTCATTGCATTCTCCTAAACTTGTCCAATCGTTCCGGCCCAGTGCGCGGAACACAAAATAAGTGCCCGCGATGGATCGAAGGGCATCAATAAGCCGTTGCTTCTTGGCGAACCCGCGACTATAGCGCATTCGCCAAAGGCACACGGACATCAGGTACCTAATGTCGTCTTGAAGTTAGCCTTCTTCAGCAGCGACTCGTACTGCTGCGACATCATGTAGTTCTGTACCTGAGCCATGAAGTCCATCGTCACGACAACGATGATCAGCAACGACGTACCACCAAAATAGAACGGCACGTTGTACTTCAGGATCAGGAACTCGGGCAGCAAACACACGAAGGTGATGTAAACAGCCCCGGCCAGCGTCAGCCGCACCAGGATCTTGTCGATGTAGCGCGCGGTATGTTCACCCGGGCGGATGCCTGGAATGAATGCTCCGCTCTTCTTCAGGTTGTCTGCCGTTTCGCGGCTGTTGAAAACTAGAGCCGTGTAGAAGAAACAGAAGAAGATGATCGCCGCGGCGTAGAACATCACATAGACCGGCTGACCGGGCGTCAGTGCCGCAGAAATATCACGCAACCACCGCATCGACTCTCCCGCGCTGAACCAATTCACAATGGTTGCAGGCAGCAGGATGATGGACGACGCAAAGATTGGAGGAATCACACCCGCCATGTTGAGCTTCAAAGGCAGATGGGAGGATTGCCCACCATAGACCTTGTTGCCCACCTGGCGCCGCGCATAGTTCACCAGTATCTTGCGCTGACCACGTTCGACGAAGACGACGAAGTACGTCACCAGTCCCACGACGATCACGATGAAGATGGCTGCCAGGATGCTCATCGCCCCCGTGCGCACCAGCTCCAACAGACCACCGATAGAACTGGGCAGACCCGCGGCGATACCGGCAAAGATCAGGATCGAAATACCGTTGCCCAGGCCGCGCTCAGTGATCTGTTCACCCAGCCACATCAGGAACATCGTGCCGGCGGTCAGGCTGACCACTGCCGTGAGCCGGAAGCCGAAGCCCGGACTCAACACGAGACCTGCAGAGCTCTCCAGAGCCACCGCGATACCCAGCGATTGGAAAATCGCCAAGCCCAACGTTCCATAACGGGTGTACTGCGTGATCTTGCGGCGCCCGGCCTCCCCTTCCTTCTTCATCTGCTCGAACGTGGGAAGCACGTAAGTCATCAGCTGCATGATGATCGATGCCGAGATGTACGGCATGATCCCCAGCGCGAAGACCGTGAAGCGCGAGAGCGCCCCACCCGAGAACATGTTGAACAGGTTGAGGATGCCGCCCTGCTGGCCACTGAACAGCTGCTGCAGCTGCGCGGGGTCGATTCCCGGAACGGGAATGTGCGCCCCCACGCGGTACACCACCAACGCGAGCAACAAGAACACCAGTCGCCGGCGCAGATCACCAAACTTACCGGTTTTTGCCAGTTGAGCTGCGTTAGTAGCCACAGATGCCTTTCTTCAGAACCAAATCAGGCCAAGCTGCCGCCAGCCGCTTCGATCGCGGCCTTGGCACCCGCCGTGGCACCGATGCCCGTGAGCTTCACGGCCTTGGTGAGTTCGCCACTCTTGATGACCTTCACCACCTGGGCCAGGGCGGGCACGAGCCCGGCCTGCTTCAGGGAGAGAACGTCGATCTCAGCCTGGTCGAGCGCATTCAGCGCCGAAAGAGTGATCTCGGCATTGAACTTGAGCGACTGCGACTTGAAGCCGCGCTTGGGCAGGCGGCGCTGCATGGGCATTTGACCGCCTTCGAAGCCGACCTTGTGGTAGCCGCCCGAACGCGACTTCTGGCCCTTGTGGCCGCGGCCGGCCGTCTTGCCCAGGCCGGAGCCGATACCACGACCGACACGGCGCTTGGCGTGCTTGGCTCCTGCTGCGGGCTTGATGCTATTGAGTTCCATCATCAACCTCTCAGAGGACTTTGACCAGATAGCTGATCTTGTTAATCATGCCGCGCACCTCGGGCGTGTCCTTGAGTTCGCTCACGCTGTTGAGCTTGCGAAGACCCAGGCCACGAACCGTGGCGCGATGCGATTCCTTGGTGCCGATGGGGCTGCGCACCAATTGAATCTTGATGGTTTGTTGCGTTGTCATTGAGCCTCCCAATCAAGCGGCAAACAGGTCTTCGACCGTCTTGCCACGCTTGGCGGCCACTTCGGCCGGCGTAGTGGAATTGGCCAGGGCGTCCAGCGTTGCACGAACCATGTTGTAGGGGTTGGACGACCCGTGGCTCTTGGCCACGATGTCGGTGATGCCCATCACCTCGAACACGGCGCGCATCGGGCCGCCGGCGATGATGCCGGTACCCTTGGGGGCCGGAGCCATCATCACGACGGCGGCGCCATGGTGGCCGGTCACGTTGTGATGGATCGTGCCGCTCTTGAGGGACACCTTCATCATCTTGCGACGCGCTTCTTCCATGGCCTTCTGCACGGCAGCGGGCACTTCCTTGGACTTGCCCTTGCCCATGCCGACACGGCCGTCGCCATCGCCGACCACGGTCAGTGCAGCGAAGCCGAGGATACGACCGCCCTTCACGACCTTGGTCACGCGGTTGACCGCGATCATTTTCTCGCGCAGACCGTCGTCACGACCTTCGTCTTGCACCTTGGGTTGAAATTTCGCCATTTTTATCCGCTCCGCTTAGAACTGCAGGCCGGCTTCGCGGGCCGCCTCAGCCAGGGCCTTCACGCGGCCGTGATACGCAAAACCTGCGCGATCAAACGCGACCTTTTCGATACCGGCGGCCTTCGCCTTTTCGGCGATGCGCTTGCCGATGATCTGGGCCGCGGCGGTGTTGCCACCCTTGCCGGAGCCGCCGAGCGACTTGCGCACATCGGCCTCGGCCGTGGAGGCGCTGGCCAGCACCTTGGTGCCGCAGCCAGAGATCACGCTGGCGTAGATATGGAGGTTCGTACGGTTGACCGTCAGACGCGCGATGCCTTGCTGGGCAATGCGGATGCGGGTCTGGCGGGCACGACGAAGACGCTGCTCTTTCTTGGTCAACATGCTGCAGCTCCTTACTTCTTCTTGGTCTCTTTGATCACGACCTTCTCATCCGCATAGCGGATGCCCTTGCCCTTGTAGGGCTCGGGAGGACGAACGGCGCGGATCTCGGCAGCCAGCTGGCCCACCACCTGGCGGTCGGCACCCTTGATCACGACTTCGGTCGGAGTGGGGGTGGCCACGGTGATGCCGGCGGGCATCTCGAAGTTCACGGGGTGCGAGAAACCGACGTTCAGGTTCAGCTTGCTGCCGGAAGCGGCGGCCTTGAAACCCACGCCGATCAGCGTGAGCTTCTTCTCGAAGCCCTTGCTGACGCCCTGCACCATGTTGTTCACCAGCTGGCGCACGGTGCCGCTCATGGCATTGGCTTCGCGCGAATCATTGACCGGCTCGAAGCTCAGCTTGCCGTCGTTGCTGGACACCTTCACCAGCGCGTTCTGTGCGAGCGACAGCGTGCCGCCCGAACCCTTGACGCTGATCTGGTCGTCCTTGATGGACACATCCACGCCTGCGGGGATGCTTACCGGGGATTTACCTACACGGGACATTTCAGTCTTCTCCTCAATGCCACGTCAAGCGACATAGCAAAGCACCTCGCCACCGACACCGGTAGCGCGCGCCTTGCGATCGGTCATCACACCCTTGGGCGTCGTGACGATTGCCACACCCAGGCCGTTCATGACTTGCGGAATGGAGTCGCGGCCCTTGTACACGCGCAGGCCAGGACGGCTCACGCGCTCGATGCGCTCGATCACGGGGCGACCAGCGTAGTACTTCAGGGTGATTTGGAGTTCAGACTTGCCACCGTCGGCCTTCACTTCGAAGCCGTCGATGTAACCCTCGTCCTTCAGCACCTGCGCGATGGCGACCTTCACCTTGGAGGAAGGCACCGACACGGTGGCCTTGGACACCATTTGCGCATTGCGAATGCGGGTCAGCAAGTCAGCGATGGGATCACTCATGCTCATGTTGTATCTCTCCTGCTGCGCTTACCAGCTGGCCTTGGTGACACCGGGGATGTCGCCGGCGAATGCCAGTTCACGGATCTTGGCGCGGCCCAGACCGAATTGACGGAAGGTGCCGCGGGGACGACCGGTGATTTCGCAGCGGTTGCGCTGGCGCGTGGGGTTGGCGTTGCGGGGCAACTTCTGCAGGCCCAGGCGAGCGGCTTCGCGCTCTTCGTCGCTGCGCTTGGCGTCGCCGGCGATGGCCTTCAGTTCCGCGTACTTGGCGGCGTACTTGGCGGCCAGTTTTTCGCGCTTGAGTTCGCGCTGGATCAAAGCTACTTTAGCCATACGCTGCCTTTAGTTCTTGAACGGGAAACGGAAAGCCGCGAGAAGCGCCTTGGCCTCTTCGTCGGTCTTGGCCGTCGTGGTGATGCTGATGTTGAGGCCGCGCAAGGCGTCCACCTTGTCGTACTCGATCTCGGGGAAGATGATCTGTTCCTTGACGCCGACGTTGTAGTTGCCACGGCCGTCGAAAGCGCGGCCGGAGATACCACGGAAGTCGCGCACGCGGGGCAGCGCGACCGTCACGAAGCGGTCCAGGAATTCATACATCTGCGCGCCGCGCAGCGTCACCATGCAGCCGATGGCCTGGCCTTCGCGGATCTTGAAGCCGGCGATGGCCTTCTTGGCCTTGGTCACCACAGGCTTCTGGCCGGCGATCTTGGTCAGGTCGGCCACGGCGTTGTCCATGATCTTCTTGTCGGCCACGGCCTCGCTCACGCCCATGTTGAGCGTGATCTTGGTCAGGCGCGGGACCTGCATGGGCGAGGTGTAGCCGAACTGCTTGATCAGTTCGGGAGCGATCTTTTCGCGATAGAGTTGTTGCAGTCGTGCCATATGGACTCCTTAGGCCGCCTTGATTTCGGCGCCGTTGGACTTGAACACGCGCACGCGCGTTCCGTCGGCCTGCACCTTGACGCCCACGCGGTCGGCCTTGCCGGTAGCGGCATTGAAGATGGCCACGTTGGATTGGTGGATGGGCATGGCCTTTTCCACGATGCCGCCGGTGGTGCCCTTCATGGGGTTCGGCTTGACGTGCTTCTTGACCAGGTTGATGCCTTCGATGACCAGATGGGAGTCATCCTTGCGCAGCGTGACCGTGCCGCGCTTGCCCTTGTCGCGCCCGGTGATCACGATGACTTCGTCGCCCTTGCGGATCTTGTTCATGGCCCGTCCTTCAGAGAACTTCGGGAGCCAGGGACACGATCTTCATGAAGCGCTCGGTACGCAGTTCACGCGTCACGGGGCCGAAGATGCGGGTGCCGATGGGCTCCAGCTTTGCATTGAGCAACACTGCTGCGTTGCCATCGAATTTGACGAGCGAGCCATCGCCGCGGCGGATGCCCTTGGCCGTGCGAACGACCACGGCGCTGTAGATCTCGCCCTTCTTGACGCGACCACGGGGCGCAGCTTCTTTCACGCTCACCTTGATGATGTCGCCAACGCTTGCATAACGACGCTTGGAACCGCCCAGCACCTTGATGCACAGGACGGACTTCGCGCCGGTATTGTCGGCAACGTCTAACCGAGATTCTGTTTGGATCATTTCAATATTCCCAACTTGCACCAGCGGTTGAATGCCCTGAAAACCTTTTCAGGACGGCCGACCCGCCAGTCAGTCTTGGGCCCGTCGTCCACGCCGCAAACCATTTGCGGCGCTTCCCGCTGGGCAGAAACCTCGCGCTTGCAACGCGAAGCCCGCAAGTATCGCAAAACACAAATGCTGCGTCAACAGTCTTGTGCAAGAAATTATGCGGGCACGCGGGCGTACTGCTGCGCCAGCGCCAGGAACGGCTCCAGCCCGGGGTTGCAGCCGGGCAGCTCCTCGGCCAGCAGCCCGGCCACGCGAGGCGCCAGCGACGCGGCCAGCCGCGCGTCCAGAAACAGCACGCGGGCGCGGCGGGCCAGCACGTCCTCCACCGTGCGCGCGTACTCGTGGCGCGCGGCAAAGCGCACCATGGCCTCGGTCAGCCCCGGCGCCAGCGCCACATCCGCCCCCGGCAGGCTGGCGACCAGCGGCGCCTCGGTGCCGTAGGAATGCAGGCCCTGCGGCTGGCTCATGCCCGGCCCTTTTCCAGGATGGCCCGCGCCGACCAGCGGCAGCGCCACCGTCACGCCTGCGGGCCTGTGCGGCAGCAGACCGTCGCGCATGCACTGGCGCAGCACGTCCTCGGCCATGGCGCGGTAGGTCGTCCATTTGCCGCCGGTCACGGTGACCAGGCCGCTGGGGCTGGTCAGCACCGTGTGCTCGCGGCTAAGGGTCTTGGTGCTGGCGCCGTCGTCGTGCCGGGGCTTGACCAGCGGGCGCAGCCCCACCCAGATGCTGCGCACATCGGCCGCCCGGGGCGCGCGGCGCAGGTAGCGCCCGGACTCGCCCAGGATGAAGGCCACCTCTTCGCGCAGGGCCACGGGCTCGCGCGCCAGGTCGTGGCGCGGGCTGTCGGTCGTGCCCAGGATCAGCTTGCCCAGCCACGGCACGGCGAACAGCACCCGCCCGTCCGCCGTCCTGGGCACCATCAGCGCGTGGTCGGAGGGCAGGAAATCCCTGTCCACGACGATGTGCGCCCCCTGGCTGGGCGCCACCATGGGCTGCACGGGCTGGCCGCTGTCCTGGCCGTCGCGCTGGCGCAGCTCGTCCACCCAGACGCCGGTGGCGTTGATCACGCAGCGCGCGCGCACCTCGTAGGGCGTGCCGGTCTCGGCGTCGCTGCACAGCACGCCCGCCACCTTGCCGCCGTCATACAGCAGGCGGGTCACGGGGCAGTAGTTGACAGCCAGCGCGCCCAGCCGGGCGGCGGTGCGCGCCAGGGCCAGGGCCAGGCGGGCGTCGTCGAACTGCCCGTCCCAGTACTTCACGCCGCCCTTGAGCCCGCTGGCCACGGCCGTGGGCAGGCAGGCCAGGGTTTGCATGCGCCCCAGGAATTCGGTGCGCCCCAGGCCCGCCTGGCAGGCCAGGGCGTCGTACATCGTGAGGCCCGCGCCGTAGAAGGGCGTCTCCCATATCTTGTAGGACGGCATGACGAAGGCCAGCGGCTGCGCCAGGTGGGGCGCGTTGCGCAGCAGCGTGGCGCGCTCGTGCAGCGCCTCGCGCACCAGGGCGATGTTGCCCTGCGCGAGGTAGCGCACGCCGCCGTGCACCAGCTTGGTGGCGCGCGACGAGGTGCCCTTGGCAAAGTCGTGCGACTCCAGCAGCACGACGGAGAAGCCCCGCGCGGCCGCGTCCAGCGCCACGCCCAGGCCCGTGGCGCCGCCGCCGATGACCGCCACGTCGTGGGTCACGGGCTGCGCCAGCCGCTCCAGCAATGCGGCCCGCTCAGTGGCCATGGGGGGGAATGCGTGGTCTGCCGTCATGCCGCCCATTCTCCATGGTGATGATGAAAGCCACTTATGTCCGCCCCGCGTCCGCCCTATGCTTGACCCCCATGACCTACCTGCTCGCACTCGACCAAGGCACCTCCAGCTCGCGCAGCATCGTGTTCGACGCGCGGGGCCGCATCGTGGCCCAGGCGCAGCGCGAGCTGCCGCAGCTCTACCCCCGCCCCGGCTGGGTGGAGCACGACCCGCGCGAGATCTGGCGCACCCAGCTGGCCACCGCGCAGGACGCGCTGCGCCAGGCGGGCATCACCGCGCGGGACGTGCGCGCCCTGGGCATCACCAACCAGCGCGAGACCACCGTGCTGTGGCACCGCAAGACCGGCCAGCCCGTGCACCACGCCATCGTCTGGCAGGACCGGCGCGCCGAGCCCGCCTGCGCCCTGCTGCGCGAGCAGGGCCACGCGGCCACGATCCAGGCCCGCACCGGCCTGCTGATCGACGCCTATTTCTCCGCCACCAAGCTGCAGTGGCTGCTGAACCACGTGCCCGGCGCGCGCGACGCGGCCGAGCGCGGCGAGCTGGCCTTCGGCACCGTTGACAGCTGGCTCATCTGGCAGCTCACCGGCGGGCGCCGCCACGTCACCGACGTGAGCAACGCCAGCCGCACCATGCTGTTCAACGTGCACGCCAACCAGTGGGACGACGCGCTGCTGCAGCTCTTGCGCATCCCGCGCGCGCTGCTGCCCGAGGTGCTGCCGTCCGTGGCCGACTTCGGCGCCACCGACGCGGCGCTGCTGGGCGGCGCCATCGCCATCGGCGGCGTGGCGGGCGACCAGCAAAGCGCGCTCTTCGGCCAGGCGTGCTTTTCTGCGGGCATGGCCAAGAACACCTACGGCACGGGCTGCTTCATGCTCATGCACACGGGCGGGCGGTTTCAACAGAGCGGCAACGGCCTGCTGACCACCAGCGCCGCCCAGACGGGCAAGCGGCCCGAGTTCGCCCTGGAGGGCAGCGTCTTCGTCGGCGGCGCCGTGGTGCAGTGGCTGCGCGACGGGCTGCGCGCCATCTCCGCCAGCAGCCAGGTGCAGTCCCTGGCCGAGAGCGTGCCCGACTCCGGCGGCGTGATGATGGTGCCCGCCTTCACCGGCCTGGGCGCGCCCTACTGGAAGCCCGACGCGCGCGGCACCATCACCGGGCTGACGCGCGGCACCACCATTGCCCACATCGCGCGCGCCGCGCTCGAATCCATCGCCTACCAGAGCGCCGCGCTGCTGGCCGCCATGGGCCGCGACGCCGTGGCCGCAGGCGGCGCCCCGGTGAGCGAGCTGCGCGTGGACGGCGGCGCCTGCGTGAATGATCTGCTGATGCAGTTCCAGGCCGACCTGCTGGGCATTCCCGTGGTGCGCCCCGCCGTGGTGGAGACCACCGCCCTGGGCGCCGCCTACCTGGCGGGCCTGGCCAGCGGCGTGTATGCGGGCACCGACGAGCTGTCCGCGCTGTGGCAGGCCGAGCGGCGCTTCACCCCCACCCTGCCGCGCAGCCAGGCCGAGGCGTTGATGGCGCGTTGGGAGCACGCCGTCGCGCAGGCCGTGCTACCCGGTTGACGTAAAAACCATAGCTGCTGGCGCTTGCTGCAACCCATTTTCAGACATAAAACCCTCTGAACTTCCTGCGTAGCAAGCGCGAGCAGCTCCTGTTTTTGAATCACTCTGAATGATGCTGGACGGCGCACAATGCCGCCTGACCCCATCGCTTCCCCGCCCAATCCCATGACAGCCAGCGCATCCCCCCTTCCCCCCATTGCCTTCATCGGCGGCGGCAACATGGCCAGCGCCATCATCGGCGGCCTGCTGCAGCGCGGCCTGCCGGCCGGCCAGATCGAGGTGGTCGAACCCTTCGAGCCCGCGCGCGCCGCGCTGCAGGAAAAATTCGGTATCACCGCGCAGCCCGCGGCTGGCGATGCGCTCGCGCGCGCCGCGCTGGTCGTCTGGGCCGTCAAGCCCCAGACCTTCAAGGAAGCCGCCGCCGCCACCCGCGCCCACACCGCCACCGCCCTGCACCTGAGCGTGGCCGCCGGCATCCCCACGGACAGCATCGCGCGCTGGCTGGACACGCAGCACATCGTGCGCGCCATGCCCAACACCCCCGCGCTGGTGGGCAAGGGCATCACCGGCCTGTTCGCCCGCCCGCAAGTGGACCCGCAGGGCAAGGCGCTGGTGGAACGCGTGATCGCCACCACCGGCCAGTTCGTCTGGGTGGAGGCCGAGGAGCAGCTCGACGCGGTCACCGCGCTGTCGGGCTCCGGCCCGGCCTATGTGTTTCTGTTCCTCGAAGCCATGACCCAGGCCGGCGTGGACATGGGCCTGCCCCCCGCGCAGGCCTACCAGCTGGCCGTGGCCACGTTCCAGGGCGCATCGGAGCTGGCCGCGCGCTCGCCCGAGAGCGCCGAGGTGCTGCGCCAGCGCGTGACCAGCAAGGGCGGCACCACGCACGCCGCCATCACGCACCTGCAGGCTGCACAGGTGCCCGCGCACTTCATCGCCGCCATGCGCGCGGCAGAGGCCCGTGCCAAGGAACTGGCGGCCGAGTTCGGCGCCTGATTCATGCGTCAAAAATAGCTCCAGCGCTTGACAGTCAAGCGCTGGCAGCTATCACTAGCGTAGCAAATACCCTAGCGCCACGCCGGCAAAGATCGCCGCGCCGATCCAGTGGCTCTTGCTGAAGGCGGTAAAGCACCCCTCGCGCGTGCGGTCCTTGATCAGCGTGAAGTGCCATGCCACCTGCGCCGCCGCCACGCCCAGCCCCAGCCACAGCGGCCAGCCCAGGCCGTAGGGCGCGAGCACCCACGCCGTGAGCCCCAGGCACAGCACGAAGAAGCCCATGATGGCCGCCACGTCGAAGCGCCCCAGCGTGATGGCCGAGGTCTTCATGCCGATCTTCAGATCGTCGTCGCGGTCCACCATGGCGTACTCGGTGTCGTAGGCCAGCACCAGGAACAGGTTGGCCAGCCACAGCACCCAGGCCGTGGCCGGCACCCGGCCCTGCACGGCCGCAAAGGCGATCACGATGCCGAAGTTGAACGCGATGCCCAGGAACGCCTGCGGCATGGCGAAGAACCGCTTGGTGAACGGGTACAGGATGGTGAACAGCACCGCGGGCACCGACCAGGCCACCGCCTCCCAGCGCGTGGTGAGCACCAGCACGAAAGCCACCAGCGTGAGCACCACGCCCACCAGCGCGGCCTCTTTCACGCCCAGCTGGCCGCTGGTGATGGGGCGCTGCGTGGTGCGCTTCACATGGCGGTCGAAGTCGCGGTCGGCAATGTCGTTGATGGTGCAACCCGCACTGCGCATGAGCACCGTGCCGGCCACGAACACCGCCAGCAGGTGCCAGCCGGGAAAGCCGTCCGCCGCCACCCACAGCGCCGCCAGCGTGGGCCACACCAGCACCAGCCAGCCCGCGGGGCGGTTCCAGCGGATCAGGTCGAGGTACAGGGACAGGCGGGAGCGCGGGGCGACAGCGGACATGGAGGCAAGGGAAAACACAGGTTGCGCGGGGCGGCCACGGGGCGGACACGGACACCGAGGGCACAAAGGACACAAGGCCCGCGGACGACGCAGCACACGGGGGCGGGTGCCCGCCAGCGTGCGCCAAAGCCCGCTTTTATACGCCATGGCGGCCGGCGCGCCCGCGTGGGCGCACGGCACTGCCCGTGACCGGAAGACTGCCGTTCAACGGCGCGCGGCGTCCCGCAGGGGATCCCAGCCGCGCCCCAGCGCGGCC
The DNA here is from genome assembly GCF_001023515.1 of Diaphorobacter sp. J5-51. NCBI lineage: Bacteria > Pseudomonadati > Pseudomonadota > Betaproteobacteria > Burkholderiales > Comamonadaceae > Diaphorobacter > Diaphorobacter sp. J5-51. Next base: position 88,916 of record NZ_JSYI01000055.1, read on the forward strand.
CCGCGCAGGAAGGCAACCACGGCGGCATCGCCCCCGCAGCCAGCCACCAGAGCGGCGGCCTGCGCCCAGTCGCGCTGCGCGCCCAGGCGCTCCTGCCACTGCTCAGCCGCGCCCCGGTGGCGGCCCATGCGACGGGGCAGCAGCGGCGCCAGCGACGTGCTGCCGTAGCGCAACCGCTTGGCGAGAATGCGGGCATGGTGCAGGCCTTCGTCATCGCCCGCCGTTTTGAGCGCCGCGCCCAGGCGCCGCACCAGCCGCTGGACGCGCTTGCGCACCCAGTGCCGCGCCGGCGCGCCGGCCAGGGCATCGCTGGCACAGGCGTCCACGCCGCACTCCCCCTGCGCGGCCAGCGCCCAGCCATGCAACCAGTCCTGCCAGGCCAGCAGCGCGGCGCCCACGGCGGGCCGATGGAGTGCGGCGCGCGTTTGCGCGCGGGCCTGGTCTGCGGCGGCATCCAGCGCGGCCTGCGCTGCCGCCCAGGCGGCGGCCTGCCGCGCGCCGCCCTGCGCGTAGTGCGCGGCCAACGCAGGCAGCGTCTGGGTGCGCGCCACATCCAGGTCGCGTAAATGTCCCAGGGACTGCAGCAGCGGCGCAAGCGCTGCGGCGGCGGGGGCCGGCCGCGCGGCACAGGCCGGGGCGAAGAGGCGCGCCAGGCTGCGCAGCCGGCGCCAGCCCACGCGGGCCTGGTGCACCACCTCGGGCGCGTCGCTGCCCTGCTGCAGCGCAAACAGGTTGGCGCAGAACTGGTGGAAAGGCTCCTGCAGCACGCGTTCGGCGACCTGCGCAACCGTCATGCCGCGCTTCAGCGCGGGCGGCTGGGCCTCCACGGCCGGGCTGGCCGGCGGGTGCAGCAGCGCGTAGCCGCGTGCGGCCTTGCTCGCGGCCAGCGGCAGCACCGGCACGTGCCGCGCGATGCGCCGCGCCAGCGCCAGCAGTGCCTCGGGTGGCCCCTGCAGCAACTCCAGCTCCAGTTCGCACAGCGGCGTGGCATGCGCCGCGCCGTCCACCGTGGCGGTCACGGCGCCCACGTCCAGCGCCACCTCCACCACGGCGCCGCCGCGCACCCGCACACGCCAGCGGGTGCGCACGAAGTCGGTGGTAAAGCACGGTTGCAGCGCGGCGGCCAGCACGCCATCGGGGTCCATGGCGGGCCAGGGCGTGCCCTCCAACCGGTGCAACTCCAGCGCCGGGCCGGCCACTGGCATTTCCCACTCGCCGCGCTGGCTCAGCGCGGACGTGGTGTCGCCCGCGGTCTTGAGGGTCTGCAGCCAGCGGGCACCCGCGCCCTCAGGCCCCTCGCGGCGCAGGCGCAGGGCGACGCGCTGGCGCAGCAGGTCCTGCGCAGGCGTGTCGTGGTAGAGGCTGACCAGGTGCTCACGCACCGGCGTGGCCCGTGCCAGCGCCGGCACGCGCATGAGGCGCACCGCCAGCGCCGCCGCATCGCGCGGGGGCAGCGCCAGCTTGAGCTCTGTCTCGGTGGCGGACATGGCCCGGCCCGCGTGCGCAGCTGCGCTTGTATCTTTAAACCAGACCAGCGCGGTAGAGTCTGAACGCC
>NZ_JSYI01000056.1:0-1187 GCF_001023515.1 Diaphorobacter sp. J5-51
CTTGTATCTTTAAACCAGACCAGCGCGGTAGAGTCTGAACGCCGTTGAGGCGGCCAGACCGGCCCGTGCAGTTTGGTAGGCGCTGGGGTGATAGAGCCCGTGACTGAGTACAGAACGCATGGCCGCCGCGCTGGTCTTCGTGAAGCCCGAACGGTTACGCGCGCCTTGATTGAGCGCGCATGCACAAGCAAGGGATCTGAAGATCATGTCTGTTACCTCAGTGACGGTGGGCATCGACGTGGCCAAGGCGCACGTGGATGTCTGTGTGCTGGGTGCCAAGAGCAGCGCCCAGCGGTTTGACAACGATGCCGAAGGCCACTCGGCGCTGGCGGCTGCCCTGCAGCCCCTGGACGTGGGTCTGGTGGTGATGGAGGCCACCGGCGGCTACGAGGCCGCGTTAGCGTGTGCCCTGCAGGCCACAGGCCTGCCCGTGGCGGTCATCAACCCGCGCCAGGCGCGCGACTTCGCCAAATCCATGGGACGCCTGGCCAAGACCGACGCGGTGGATGCGCGCACGCTGGCCGAGCTGGCAGCGGTGCTGCTGCGCCGCGACGATCTGCAGCGCTTCTTGCGCCCCCTGGCCGATGAGCGCCAGCAGTGGCTCGCGGCCCTGGTCACGCGCAGGCGCCAGTTGCTGACCATGCTCCATTCGGAGCGCCAACGGCTGCAGATCACGCCCAAGAAGCTGCACGCCAGCATCGAGGCCATCGAGGCGGCGATCAAGGCGCAGCTCGATGAGATCGAAGAGCAGATGGTCACGCATGTGCGCGAGCACTTTGGGGAGCTCGACACGCTGCTGCAGTCGGCTGCGGGAGTCGGCCCGGTGGCCAGTGCCACGATGATTGCCGAGCTGCCAGAGCTGGGCCGGCTGAACCGGCGCGAGATCGCTGCATTGGTGGGCGTGGCGCCCATGGCCAATGACTCCGGCGGCAGCAAGGGCAGGCGGCGCGTACAAGGCGGGCGCTTCGAGATCCGCCGCGTGCTGTACATGGCAACGCTCACGGCCACCCGCTACAACCCGGCCATCAAGGCCTTCTACGAGCGTCTGAAGGCCGCTGGCAAGTTGCCCAAGGTCGCCCTGGTCGCTTGCATGCGCAAGTTGCTCACCACGCTCAACGCCATGGTGCGCACTGGAAAACCTTGGGACAAGTCGCTTCATTGCGCTTGACTTCGAAGACGGTTACTCA